>CAZKEW010000081.1:0-7262 GCA_964551885.1 uncultured Eubacteriales bacterium | reverse complement strand
AGGGACTTACCCGAGTCCTGTTAGATTCCCAGGGATAGCCTTTCGGCCAGGGCAGGGGGAAGGCGCTCTGCCAGGATTTTCCTCTGAGCTTCTTCGATGTTGTATTCAAGGCGGTAGAGCTTGAGCATCCGCGACTCGGAGTCATAGATCGTGCAGGCAGCCCTCGGGTTTCTGTCTCGCGGCTGACCGACAGAGCCGGGGTTGATGAGATACCTGACCCCTTTTTCCAGCTTGATCTCGTTGACGCTGCCTTCCATGAACGTGCCTTCGACCATACTCTCCTTTTCTGAATAGACGAAGGGGAAATGGGTGTGGCCGAAGAAACAGAGGGGCGTTTTGATGTGGTCAAATGCCTCGGCGGCGTCAAACTCGCCGAAAATATAATAATCCTCATCAAAGGGCGCACCGTGACAGATGGTGATCGCTTCTTGAATAAACTGCGGTCCGGTCCTCAGCCGGCAAAGGAAGTTGACGTTTTTCTTCAAGAGCCTCTCTTTTGTCCAGTGGATGGCCGAGGCGGCAATAGGGTTAAATGTTTCGATGGAGTCAAGGCCGCAGACGGCCTTATCATGATTTCCTCGGATCATCGAGAGGGGCTTTAGCGACTGGATCTTCTGGATGATTTCGTTGGGGGAGGCGCCGTAGCCGACAAGGTCGCCGAGAAAAATGTAGTGGTCGATCTTCTTTTTCTGGACAAACTTGAGCACAGCCAGAAAAGCTTCTAAATTCCCGTGGATGTCAGCAAAGATCAGATAGCGCATGAGTCTATAGTTGCTCCTTTCTCGACGGAATGGAACATTCTCCGGGCCTGATAAGAGCTCCTCACTAAAGGGCCCGCTTCAACATCTTTGAATCCCAGGTCCAGGGCGCTAATTTTAAGCTCCTCGAATTCCTGAGGTGTGTAATATTTTCTGACGGGAATATTGCTTTTGGCGGGCTGGAGGTACTGGCCTATTGTCAGGAGGTCGCAGGCCACGCTCCTCAAATCGGACAAAGCCCGGTTGATTTCGGGTTCGCTTTCACCCAGGCCTACCATAAGTCCTGATTTAGCCAGCGCGCCCATCTCTTTGGCTTTTTTCAAGACGTTGAGCGATCTCTGGTAATTCTCTGGAGGGCGATTAATCAAGGGGTATCGGGGTTCGGTCGTCTCCAGATTATGATTCAGGATATCGGGGCTTGCCTCGACAACTGTTGCTAGCGCTTCCTCATTTCCCTTGAAATCGGGGATCAGAACCTCGACCTTGGCGTCGGGCTTTTTATTTTTAATGGCTTTAACGGTATCGGCAAAAAAAGAAGCTCCTCCGTCAGAAAGGTCGTCCCGGGTGACGGATGTGATGACCGCATAATCGATCCCCAAAGAGGCAACCGCCTCAGCCACGTGCCGGGGCTCTTCAGCGAGAGGCGGAAGAGGCGCTCCCTTTTTCACGGCGCAAAAAGCGCAGTTTCGCGTACACGTATCTCCAAGGATTAGAAAAGTAGCTGTTCTCGCCGACCAGCACTCAGAAATATTGGGGCACTTGGCGCTTTGGCAGATCGTGCGCAGGCGATTCTTCTTCAGGAGGTCGGCCACATGGAAAAAGTTGCCGTGGGTCGGAAGTCTGACCTTCAGCCAGGGAGGCTTGGGCGTAGATTTAGTATCGTCCATGTAAAGGGACGCAGCGCTTTTATCTGTGGGAATCTGAATGTTTGGCAATTCCCTCTGAGGTTATGGGCAGAAAAAATGGAAATGTCTTAATATTCCAGTTCTCTTTCTCTTTTCATCCGCCGGCGCATGCGCTTTCGAGCCTGAGCTTCCTTCATCCTTTTCCGCTCTCCGGGCTTGTAGTAGATGGAATGCTTTTTAATTTCCTTGATGATGGCTTCCTGCTGGACTCTTCTCTTGAATCTTCGCAGGGCGCTCTCTAAAGATTCTCCTTCTTCAACAACAGTAAAAGCCAATAAAATTCACCTCCTTCTGAGCAAGTGAACAACGCCATTTATACCCGAATAGCCTCCCCTTGTCAAGAACAGCTCGGGCTTGGGGTTCGAAGCACGCTCGTTTTTCCCAGCGAGGAAAACGAGCTCCCATTCGTCCTTCGACAATTTCGGAGACACTTACAGGCTTTTATGGTCCCCCTTGATTGTTCAAGGGGGATAAGGGGGATTAATACCTCAAAATCAAAGCCCTTGAGAGTATCTCCGTTCTTTATACGCTTCGGTCGAGAAACCCTGCCCGCTCAGTCCTCATAGGGGCATTCTCACCCCCAAGCCCTCGCCTCACTCAGCTGTGCGCTCAGTCCGCGAGGGCCTACCTCATTCGAATCCTCGCCGTAACCAGAATATTTTTTTCGAGAAAAATAGATGTTTGTTAGTAGTGGAACAAAGGCTCGATGTCCACAGGGATGTCGGTCAGTTTTTGGATCGTTTTCTGGGTGATTTCGTCCATTTTGCCGTACTTAGAGAGAAATTGGCCTGCTTCTTCGTAGCTCCCTTTTCCCTGGATCACCAAAAATTGCGCGGCTAAATCTTGGACAGCCTGCCGAATCTTGTCCCGATTGACTTTGAATTTTTCTGCCGCCGGGTCATAGAGGAAGGCCTCTTTTTCCCGGAGGAAATTGAACTGGACCAGCGTGCCCAACCCGTGGGCCTCTGTGGCGCCAAACCTCAACGAGCGGAACATGCCGGCGAGATAGGTGGTATAAATCTCTGCTTCTTTTTCCTTGGGGATATAGCCGCGTTCCATCAGCATGGGGACGCTATAAAGCCCGACGATATCCGCTTTGGCCTCTTCGATCGCCGAGTTATGTTCCTTAAGGGCCTTATTCACCGAAATCTTGCTTCCGTCAGGCAGAGTGACATAGTTCAAGCCCAAGGCGTGGCAAATCTCATGCAGGATAACTTCGTTGAAGTAGGCCGAGAAGGAAACGAGCCCGGCATCCTCCTCGGAGAGCACCCGCTGGGAAATGGGAATCAGGCTTTTGTTGAACTTGGCCTCCATCATATTTTTGAGAAAAACTTTTTTGGTGCCCTTTTCTTCCCGGACTTTCTCGTCGTTGGGAAGGACGAAAGCAGAAGTCTGGATTCCGGCCTTGGTGTCGCCGGCAGTGAAGACCTCGATGACGACATTGAGCGGGGACTCAAGGCCGGCGACTTTTTGGTCTTTGTATTTCGGCTCGACAGGAAGATTCTGCTGCATCTCCTCCAGATAAGTGAGATAGCCTTTTATTTTTTCCATCTCCTTGCGGTCATTGATATAAACGAAGCTTTCGTAGGACGCTTTGAGGCCTAGAAGGTTGTCTTCGTAAACTTCAAATGGCCCGATGACGATTTCTACGAGGTTGTCTTTGAGGTCAATCCAGAGGCAATCGCTTTTGAAGTAATCATTGGCGAGAAGGTCTTCGGCGCGCTGGGGAAGATATGCTTTCAGGGAGGGATTTGAGGTGAGTTCCGCCGCTTCGCGCAGAGCCTTGGCCGCCGGCTCCAGATCTTCCCTGTATTCCGTGTTGAAGGGGACCGCCACAAGCCGGCCCTCTTTCCTCTTAATCACAGTGTATGGACTTTCGAAGACCTCTTTGACGTCTGGATGAGCAGCCACGTAGTCTTCGAATTCTTTTTTGGTCAAATCGGGAGGATAAAACCCGGCGCCCGCTGGCTTTTGAGCCGAGCCTATAAAAGGCTTGTTTTCGTCCTGGCGGTCAAACGGACCGAAATTGATCTTCAGGAAACGCAGGTAATCTTTAGCCCAGGGCTCGGTGGATTTTTCCAGGGTTTCCTTCAGGACCAGCCCTTCCGGCCCTGCCTGTTTCCAAAAGATGTTATCCATATAACGGGCGGCAGCGACGAGCTTCACGAGGACTCCTCGATCCTCATCATTCAGGAGCGACTCATCAAAGGCTATTTCTGTGGGGGCGTATTTGGCCAGACGCTCCGTGATGTCCGGTGCCCTCCACAAACTGGAGAGTTTCTCTTCCTCCTTCGCTTTTTTTGCCTTGCACCCGAAAAAGCAACTGAAACCGGCTATCAGGAGAAAAACTATAAAGGATGTAAGCAAGTCGTTTTTTTGAATTTTCATACAAGCCTCCTCAAGCTTTGACCTTGTATCCGGCCCGGATGATGCTTGCCTCTGCGGCAATCTTCAGGGGTTCAATGAGAGGGACAGGGAGATCCTCATCTCGGAGCACAAGAGGAACTTCCGTGCAGCCTGCAATCACCGCCTCAGCTCCTCTTTGGATGAGCCTCTGAGCCGCCTCGAGGATCAGCTTTTTTGGCCGGCCTGAAGTGAATCCGGCCTTTATGCCCCTTTTCCCGAAAATTGCTTCCATGATCTTTTCCTGTTCTTTGGCCGGGGGGTTGATGATTGTTATTCCGGCCCTGGAAAAAGTCTTGTCAAAAATTTCCGATTTTATCGTTCCTGTGCTGGCGATGAGCCCGGCGCGGGTGAGACCCGGAATTTTCTTCCGGGTGTAGGCCAGCGTTTCTTCCAGGATGTTGAGAAGACGAATTTTCTCCTTCGCCGCTATTTGAGGAAGAAAAGCGTAAGCCGTGATGCAGGGGATGACGATGAAATCCGCTCCGGCCTCTTCGAGCGTCCTTATTCCTTGCCGGAGAAGCGGCACGGGGCTCGGTCCCTTTTGGAGGAGCGCATCCGTGCGCGGTGGAATTTTCGGGTTATTATAAATAATGATAGGAATATGGTCCTGGTCTTTTTTTGCTTGCGTGCGCTTGATGATCAGGCTGAAAAAGTGGGCCGTGGCTTCAGGTCCCATGCCTCCCAGGATGCCGATGGTCTTCTTCACGGCTTTTTGCGCTCCTCGATGATCTCTTTGATTTTGTCCAGAGGAAGGGCTTCGGCCACACGACCCTCTTTTCCTTCCATCCGCTGGGCTTTAAAAAGCGAATTGAGGATGGCTTCTTCCGACGCCTCAGCGGCTGCCAGGAAAAGCGGCGACATTTGCTCGTTCCTCAAGAGGACGACAGGCTGAGTGGGAGAGGATGATCGGTTTGGAATCCTGACTTCTTTCGCCGTGGAGAAAGCGACGGCATAATCGCCGCTGGCGTTGGAATAAAAGCCCCCGGTTCGGGCAATACCGAGCAGGGCGCGCTTGGCTAGCCTCTTCAGGTTCCTGCTGTCTAAGGGTGCGTCCGTGGCGACAACGATCATGCAGGAGCCTTCGCTTCCGGCCTCGACATCCTTTTTCATATAGTAATTTCCCAGACGAACGCCGACAGGGAAGCCGTTGATCTGGAAGATTCCGCCGTGATTGGTCTGGACCAGGACTCCGACCGTATATCCGCCGCGAGAAGCGGGGAGCTTGCGGGATGAGGTGCCGATCCCGCCTTTGAAATCGTAGCACATCGTCCCTGTGCCGGCGCCTACCCCGCCTTCCTCGACTGGGCCGCCGGCCGCTTTTTGGATGGCTTCGAGCACATGCTCTTTTTTCACGAATCTTTGGCGGATATCATTGAGATAGCCGTCGTTTGTCTCTCCGACCACAGCGTTGACAGATTCTACTTTTTTGTTCCCGGGGAGAGCCAGGGTGTATTCGATCACTGCTTCAGCGGCAGTGGGAACGGAGAGGGTGTTGGTCAGGATAATGGGAGTTTCTATATTCCCCAACTCATCGACTTGGGTGGAGCCCATCAATTTGCCGAATCCGTTGGCCACAGCGATCGCGGCAGGAACTTTTTCCTGGAAAATATTCCCCTCGTGGGGAAGGATAGCGGTTACGCCGGTACGGATATCTTTCCCTTGGATCAAGGTGACCTGTCCGACTCTAACCCCGGCGACATCGGTGATGGCATTGAGGGGGCCTGGAGAGAGCACGCCGGTCTTGATCCCGAACTCTCTCAAGCGGGGCCTTTCAGAAGAGAAATTGGACGCAATGTTGAAGGAAAAAAAAAGCAAAAAGAGCGAGATAGATAATAAAGTCTTCATCTTATTACCGGATTCCTATTATTTTAGTTGCGTTTTTTCGGAAATCAAAGCTTATTCTTCATCCCTAAATTGCCGATAGAATTATGTCATCGCGGGCGAAGCGTGGCGATCTAACCCGAAGGGGCATTCCGAGCGAAGCGAAGAATCTCAGGATGCTTGGCGATAATCATGAGATTGCCACGACAGCTTCGCTGTCTCGCAACGACAATAATATTAATATTTTCTCCTTCTATTGCCAAATCTGGGTCCATCCTACAGCCAAATCAGGCGGTGTCTTTCCCGCTTGTCCAGCCGGGTGAGGCCTTCCTCTCTGGCCCATCGGACCGCTTCCTCGAATTCTTCATCCGTTATCCTGCGGGTCAGAGGGGAACGAGCGGGGATATCCCCGCATGGATAATACTGGTCCATGACATTGACGTAGGTGGTTTTGGAAATTTCGGCGGCGAGAAAGCGTATGACTTCCCGGGTGCCGGCTAAACCTGAAGGGAGCACGAGGTGCCTGACAAGCAACCCGCGCAGGGCAATTCCATTTTTATCGAGCTTCAGGTCGCCGACCTGCCGGTGCATCTCCTTGAAGGCCTGCCGGGCGACTTCAGGATAGTCGGCGGCGTTGCAAAAATCCTCAGCCGGCTCTGAAGATGCGAATTTGAAGTCGGGCATGTAGATGTCAAAGACTCCGTCGAGAATCTGGAGTGTGGCGATGGCGTCATAGCCTCCCGTGTTATAGACAAGCGGAACACGGAGCCCCATCTCAATGGCCGTAGGGAGCGCTTTGAGAATCTGGGGAACATAATGGGTCGGCGTGACAAAATTGATGTTGTGGCAGCCCATCTTCTGGAGCTCGACCATCATCCGGGCCAGCCTCTCAAAGGAAACTTCCCGGCCCTCTCCTTGATGGCTGATAGAGTAGTTCTGGCAGAAAAGACAGCGCAGGTTGCAGTGGGCGAGAAAAATAGTCCCTGAGCCGTGAAGACCGACAAGAGGCCTTTCTTCGCCGAAATGAGGCGAGTAGGAAGAGACCTCGGGAAGATGGCCGGCTTTGCAGACTCCCTTTTCCGCTTTAAGCCTGTGGACGCGGCAATTGCGGGGACAGAGAGTGCAGCTCTCGAGGATCTTGAAGGCCTTTTCTATTTTTTCCGGGAAGAGCCCCTCGCGGAAGGTGCGCAGGTAAGCAGCTTCGAAATCTTGTCCTCTCATACCGATGAACTCACTTATTTAAGAAAGTGCGAAGAAGTGTTCTTTCGATCGAAAGGGATTATAACAAGAAAAGGAAAACATGCCAAAAACAGAAACAAGAAGAAGGTAGAAATATTCTATGTAGAGGAGAATGATGATATAATTATCCTTA
>CAZKEW010000080.1:0-10454 GCA_964551885.1 uncultured Eubacteriales bacterium | reverse complement strand
ATACAGATGCGTACCATTCCGAGCTTGACAGATTTGCGGAATAGGGTTTTACTAAATTCATGAACCTGACGCTCTTTGGCTACCCCAAAACAGGCAAAACAACCTTTTTTAACCTGCTGACAGGAGCCAAGATCGAGGTTAAAGCCTACGAGGATGGAAAAAAGGAAGCCAATCAAAGGGCCTGCTTCATCCCCGACAGCCGGCTGGACCGTATCGCTGCTCTTTATCCTGAAAAGAAGAAAATCAGCGCGACATTCGAGCTTGTCGACCTGGCAGGAGTTTCCTACGGAGACGTCAAAAACAGCGTCTATCTCAGCGTCCTCCGCAAAGCGAATGCCCTCATTCATGTAGTGCGGGGATTTTCGGACCCGCAGATTCCTCATCCCAAGGGAAAAATCAGCCCCCGGGACGATATCTCTTTCATGGAAGAAGAATTGATCCTGACCGACCTGATCTCGGCCGCGGCAAGACTGGAAAAATTAGAAAAAGACCTCAAAAAAGCCAAGGACACGGAGGGAGAAAAAGAAAAAGAGCTGCTGAGCTTGTTCCGCTCCAGCCTCGAAGAAGGAAAACCCATCCGCGAGCTTCCCTTCTCGCCCGCTGAAGAAAAGCTCGTCCGGAGCTTCGCCTTCCTCAGCCAGAAACCGCTTCTGCACGTAGTCAATGTGGATGAGGAGGATATTCCCATCATCGAGAATCCTGAGAAAGTCTATCCCGCTAAAAAGCCTGGCACAGCCATCATGGCCTTTTGCGGGAAAATTGAAGCCGAAATCGCGGAACTCGGAGACGAAGAGAAGGGAGTTTTCCTCGATGAATATGGTCTCGAGGAACTGAGCGCCGGGAGGTTCTTCAGGACATTGCCCTCTCTTCTCCGGACCATTTCCTTTTTTACCATAGGCAAGAATGAGGCCAGAGCCTGGACCGTTCCGCAGAACTCCCACGCCGGTCAGGCCGCAGGCGCCATCCATTCTGACATCGAAAGAGGGTTCATCCGGGCCGAGGTCATTCACTGGGATAAACTCTTGGAATACGGCTCGCTGCAAGCAGCCAAGGATAAAGGGGCTGTCCGCCTCGAGGGAAAAGATTATGTCGTCGAAGACGGGGATGTGATTTATTTCCGGTTTGCTTCATGAAAAAAACTTTTGAAGTCGTTGCTCAAGACATTTCCTCTTCTGCCCGCGCCGGCAAAATCCAGACTCCTCACGGCGTGATTGAAACGCCGGCTTTTTCTCCGGTCGCCAGCCAGGGCACGGTCAAAGCTTTGCTCCACAGCCAGGTCGAGAATCTGGGCGCGCAGGTCATCCTCGTCAATTCCTATCACCTTTATCTTCGGCCGGGCCTCGAGGTCATCGCCAATGCCGGGGGCGTCCACTCTTTTATTTCCTGGCCCAGGCCGATCATCTCTGACAGCGGCGGATTCCAAATCTACAGCCTCTCCCCCCTCGTTAAAGTCAGCACAGAAGGCGTCAAATTCTCCTCCCATCTCGACGGGACCAAGATTTTTCTCCGACCGGAGGATGTCGTGGACATCCAGAGAACGCTGGGGACGGATATCATGATGACCCTCGACTATTTCCTCCCCTTTCCTTCTACGAAAGCCAAGATGAAGGAGGCGGTCAAGATGACCTCTCTATGGGCGCGGCGCTCCAAGGCGCACTTCGATGAGCAGCCGGCGTCTCAGCTTTTATGGGGCATCAGCCAGGGGAGCGTGTTCTGGGAATTGCGCCGGCAGAGCATCGAGGACTTGCTCGAGATCGGTTTTGACGGCTATGCGTTGGGCGGGTTGGGAATCGGTGAGCCGAAATCAGAACTCCTGGAGACGCTGGAGAAAGCCGACTCTCTTCTCCCCAAAAACAAGCCCCGCTACCTCATGGGGATAGGCTATATCGAGGATATTCTCGATGCCGTCGAAAAGGGGGTGGATTTCTTTGACTGCGTCCTTCCAACCAGAAATGCCCGCACCGGAACGCTTTTCACAACCCGCGGGAAGATCGTCATAAAAAACCAGAAATACGCTCAAGACCGGAGGCCGGTCGATGAAAGCTGCCGCTGCTATACCTGTCAAAATTTCTCCCGGTCCTACCTACGCCATCTCTATGAGAGGGAGGAAATCACCTCGGCGGTCCTCAACACCATCCATAACCTGCATTTTTATCTTGACATCTTCCAAAAAATTAGGCAAGCTATTGAATCAAATTCTTACAGAGAATTTAAGGTTCATCTCGAAAGCCAAATAAAGGAAGACGAAAGATGATTTTTTCAGGAATGCTTATGTCGCTCCAGGGAGCCCAGCCGGGGCGGCCTCAAGGAACAAGTCTTTTTACCGCCCTCATCCCCTTCATCCTTGTTTTTGTCATTTTTTACCTCCTGATTGTCATGCCGCAGCGGAAAAAACAAAAAAAGCACATGACCATGGTCGAGCAGCTAAAACCGGGAGACAGGATCATCACTTCAGGGGGAATTTTCGGGACAGTGATGGGCGTGCAGCAAGACCGGATCGAGCTCAAAGTGGCCGCCAACGTCAAAATCGATATCAGCAAGAGCGCCGTGACTGTGATCCTGGGTCCGCAACAACAAAAAGCAGAATAAGATCCCGGGGAAAATAGTTTAGGATGAGAAAAGGGTTACGCTGGAAAATTCTTGCTGTTTTGGGCGTAATCGCCCTATCTATTTTCTTGGCTTACCCCCCCAAAGATAAGATCAAACTGGGGCTTGACCTCAGGGGCGGAATCCATCTTGTCCTTCAAGTGGTCTCTGAGGATGCCGTCAACATGGAAACAGACCTGGAAATAGCCCGTTTTCAGGAACTCTTCAAGAAAAACAGCTTCACCTTCCAGATAGCGGTCAAAGAAAAGCCGGGAAGGTTCGCGCTTCAAGGAATCAACCCGGACCAAGAAGGCAAGATCAGAGACCTCGCGGATCAATACGCCCGAGACTGGGACTATACATTCATCGGAGATAAAGCCACTTTTTCTTTGAAACAGCCTGCTCTTCTGGCCATCAAAGACCAATCCGTCAACCAGACCCTCGAGACCATCCGCAACAGGGTTGACCAGTTCGGCGTGGCTGAGCCGCTCATCCAGAGACAGGGCGAAGACAGGATCGTGGTGGAACTCCCGGGAGTCGAAGACCCGGACCGGGTGAAAAACCTGATCAAGGTGACAGCCGTCTTGGAGTGGAAACTCGTTAAAGCAGGACCTGAGCCAGACGAAGCAACTCTTCTTCAGCCTTTTGGCGGCACGGTCCCTGAAGATATGGAAGTTATCAAAGGAGACCCCAAAAGAGGTCAGGCCGGGTTTTACCTTGTGACCAAAGTCGCTTCTATCACAGGTAAAGACTTGAGGAGCGTGCGGCGCTCTGTGGATGAATGGAACAACCCGGCTGTCTCCTTTACCTTAAATCCAGATGGAGCCAGGAGGTTTGAGAAAGTCACTTCCGAGAATATCGGCAAACCTCTGGCCATTGTCCTTGATGAAAAAATCCAGTCCGCTCCGACCATCAACGCCAGGATCTCAGATAGCGGGATTATCCAAGGCCGCTTCACCATTGAAGAAGCCGAAGACCTGGTGGTCATTCTTAAAGCCGGCGCGCTCCCTGCGGGAATTAAATATCTGGAAGAAAGAACAATCGGCCCGGCTCTCGGGTCGGATTCGGTCCGGCAGGGCCTCATGGCCGGTTTGGTGGCGATCATTTCTATCATGGCCTTCATGGTCTTTTTCTACAGGCTGTCGGGACTGAACGCCGTCGCCGCCCTTATCCTGAATGTCATTATTCTGTTCGGAGCTCTGGCCTATTTTCAAGCCAACCTCACTCTGCCGGGTATCGCCGGCATCATCTTGAGCATCGGAATGGCCGTTGACGCCAATGTTCTCATTTTTGAACGGATCAAAGAAGAGCAGGCCGCAGGAAAAGGCATCTTGAGTTCTATCTCCCTCGGCTTTTCTCGTGCCTTCACTGCCATCTTCGATTCCAACTTGACCACCATTATTTCAGCCGTATTTCTCTTTCAGTTTGGCACGGGCCCGATCAAAGGTTACGCTATCACTCTGATCATCGGCCTTGTGGCGAACTTATTTACAGCCGTCTTCGTTTCCCATTTGATCTTTGATGCGGCCATCAAGAAAACCGCAAAGAGACTGAGTATCTAACATGCGACTCTTCAAAACTCCCCATATCAAGTTTTTGAAATATAAGTATGCGGCTCTCGCCGTGTCCGGAATCATCGTCCTGGCCGGCATCTTGAATGTCACGATGGGAAAGGGCTTGAAACTCGGCGTTGACTTCGGTGAAGGCACGCTGATCCGCGTTATGTTCAAGGACCCTATTTCTGTGACTAAAGTCCGCGAGATGCTTAGAACGGTCGAGTTAGGAAATAGCGTGATCCAGGAAACCGGCAAAAAAGGAAGGGAATTCCAGATCCGGGCCATGGAGACTGCAAGAACCCGAGCCCAGGAAGAAGATATTGAAGCTCATGAACAACTCGCCAATAAAGTCATTGAATCCATCAGGGGAGATGACGGCCGAGCCGAGCTCGCCAGAGGGTTAATAGACCTGAACACGATAGAGGAAAATAACCTTGCCGTTCTCCTCGAACCTTCCTTTGCCGGCAAAGGGGAAGAAATTGCGCATAAAATTATTTCCTTCCGGAATTTGAACGGCATCATCAGCGATCTTTCCGAACTCCAGAATGCCGGAGTCGGCCAAGAGATCATCACTTTCCTCAAGGAAAAAACATACCTCGGCAAGCTCACCGTCCTCAGCCGGGAGACGGTCGGCCCGCAAGTCGGACGCGACTTGAGAAGAAAAGCTACTCAGGCGACCATTTGGGCTCTGATCGGGATGCTCGCCTACATCGCGTTCAGGTTTAAATTAGCTTATGGAGTTTCCGCCATTTTCACTCTCACCCAGGACGTTTTGATCACCATGAGCATCTACACGTTCACGAACCGTGAAATCAACCTGCCCATCATCGCCGGCGTCCTGACCATCGTCGGGTTTTCTATCAATGATACCATCGTCATTTTTGACCGAGTCCGAGAGCTCTCGAAAACGATGAGGAAAGAATCTCTGGAAGAGGTCATGAACGCCGCCCTTAACCAGACGCTAAGCCGAACGATCATCACTTCAGGCACACTTTTTCTGACCGTTTTTGCTCTTTTCCTGTTTGGCGGCGAAGTCATCAACGATTTTGCCTTTATCATGCTGGTCGGGACGATTGAAGGAGTTTATTCGACGATCTCTCTCTCTTGTCCGGTCGTTCTTTTTTGGCATAAGGCGTTTAAAACTAAAAAAGGTTTTAGAAAGTAATATTGACTTGTCAAAACATTTTTTTTTATTTATACTTTACTTGTGTGAAATCCATGTTTCATCGGATATGAGGTAAAGACCATGGTCGAAAAAACAAAACCTCAAAAAACAGACGAAATCCCAGAGTTTTTCAAGGATTCGTTTTTTATCGCTGAAAAGCAAACCGCCCGCAGAGCTTTTGCCCTTCCTTTCGCCTTGATCGTTCATGCTCTTGCGATCGCCGCTTTGGTCGTTATCCCGCTCCTCTCAACGGGCGGTCTTCCGACAGTCGAGGTTTACAGCGCCTTTCTCGCTCCCCCTCCTCCGCCGCCGCCCCCTCCTCCGCCGCCGGCCAAGAAACGAGCCAGCGCTCAAGCCAAAACCAGGATTAAACCTGTCCAGGCGCAGTCCAACATCGAACCCGGCAAACTCGTCGCCCCCGTGGAAATCCCCGAAGAAATCGCCGAAGAGCAGATTTCGGATCTCGGAGTCGAAGGCGGAGTCGAAGGCGGAGTCGAAGGCGGTGTTGTGGGTGGAGTGCTGGGCGGCGTCGTCGGCGGCGTGCTCGGCGGTGTTGTCGGAGAGGTCGAAGCCCCTGTGCGAGCCATCGGCGAGATCAAACCGCCCAAGCTCCTCAAGAAGGTGGAACCCACCTATCCAGAAATCGCCCGCCAGGCCCGAGTCGAAGGCGTTGTAATCGTCGAGGCCATAACCGATATCTACGGCAGGGTCCAGAGGGTCAAAGTGCTGCGTTCCATCCCCCTCCTCGACCAGTCAGCCATAGATGCTGTGCGGCAGTGGGTCTATGAGCCGATGGTCATCAACGGCAGGCCCAGAGGGGTTATCTTTACCGTCACTGTTAGATTTCAATTAAAATAGATAAGCTAAACAATGGCTTTCGATATTTAAAAGGAGGTACCTAACATGCAATTTGGTCTGATCGAAATGTGGCAAGCGATGGGCGCTTTAGCTAAAGGCGTCTCCATCATCCTGATCGGTCTTTCCATTGTTTCTCTTTATCTCTTCATCGAAAGACAGTTGACCTTCCGCAGAGCTCGAACCAAGTCCAAACTCGTTGCCCCGAAATTGGCTGATCTGCTCAAAAAAGGACAGGTCCAGGAAGCGCTGACTCTTTCAGCCAAAAAAGAAAACAGGGGAAGCCATTTGGCCCGGGTGACTGCGGCAGGCATCCACGAATTTCTGGAAGGAAAAGAGGTCAACCTCTCTCATGAGAATCAAGTTGAAACAGCCCGGAGGGGTTGTGAGAGAGCCGCGACAATCTTCACCCAGGAACTGAAAAGAGGATTGAGCACCCTCGCTACCATTGCCACATCGGCACCTTTTATCGGTCTTTTCGGAACGATCGCCGGAATCATCAACGCTTTCCGCGGCATGGCCCTGACAGGATCGGGCGGCATCGGCGCCGTTGCCGGTGGCATCGCTGAAGCTCTGATCACGACAGCATTCGGGATCGGCGTGGCCATTATCGCCCTCTGGTGCTACAACAGCCTGAACACCAGGATCGAAGTCTACGAAGCGGAAATGGCCAACACCACTTCCCAGATCGTGGACTTCTTCATCAGAAAACAAGAAGGATAAATCTTAGCAAGAAAAGCCATTATCGCCCGCGCCGGAGGATCCTTCCGGTTCGGGCAGAGAGAGGCATAAAATGGCAATTTCAATCGGCGGCGAAGAAAAAGTCAAATCCGAGCCCAACGTTGTTCCTCTGTGCGACGTCCTGCTCGTCCTGCTCATCATCTTCATGGTCGTGACGCCCCTCGTCCAAAAGGGTGTTGATGTCAGACTTCCCACGGCCCTGAACACCATCAATATGCCCGATACCCCTGAGGTTATGCTGGCCATCCGCAAGGACGGCACGATGTACGTCAACCAGGACCAGGCTACGATGGAAAACCTGCAGACGATGTTGGAAGAAGCCTTTCTGACTGCCAGCGAGAGGAAACTCTATCTCAAGGCAGACCAAGAGCTGGAATACGGGAAGATCATCGATGTCATCAATATCGTCAGAGAAGCCGGGATCGAAATCGTCGGTATCATTACAGAGGTTCAGACTGAAAGGTCTCATTAGCAGTATCGCCCGGATTTCTTAGGTTATTGACTTTGAGCCATAAACCCGAGGCGAGAGAATGAGTTCAACCTCCTCCTCTCGCCGTGGCGTTTTTTGAAGCGCCTTCCGCCAAACCTCAACATCCTCCATGCAAAAATAAACCGGAATTCGACCCCCTCCCCAATATCTAATTAGTTCGACAATTTTTTGGTAGAGCTCCAACCGAAGCGGTTTGAAATACCGGAGCTTTCCGTCCCTGCCCTGGATCATTTCCTCATAGATGATTCTGGTTTGGGGGAATCGTTTTTCGATGACGGGCTTGAGGGCGGGCGGGAATCGCAGGCTGCCCAGGCTTATCCAGCGAATCCGGGAAGCTTTGACAGCGCGGAGCAACTTTTCGATGACGCGGGAATACCCTTCTTCCCAGCCGGGATGGAGGATGAGCGGGTCAAAATGGAACCCCACGGGGAAGCCCCTCTCGGAAATAATCCCGGCCGCTTCTAGGCGGTCTGTCACGGGAGGCGCCCCTTTTTCCTCTTCTCGGGCCATCCTCTCGGAATTGATGGACCAGGAAATGACAACATTTTCGGCTGGCGGGCTGGCCAGGACTCCGGCGATGTTCGTTGTCTTGGTTTTCAATTCAAAGAAGGCGTTATTCTTCCCTCTAAAATAAGCCACCCATTCTTTGGAGGCCTGGGTGATGGGGTCAAGGGCCAAAGAATCGGAGAGTTCCCCGGTGCCGATGCGAAAAAATTTCCCCCTTTTTTTGCGCAGGAAGGCATCCAGTTCCTTCCACAGGTCGCCAAGGTTGACATAGATTGTCGTCAGCGGGTTCGCTAAATAAAGCTGAAGGATACAGTAAGAACAGTCCAGCGGGCAGTTGAGCGCAGCGTTGATGATGAAATAGTTGCAGCCGACGTAGTGGGGCGTGCAGGGGCAGGGTTTGACGAATGCGCCTTTCTGCCGGCTCAGCCAGAGGTATTTCTTCCCTTCTCCGATGGGGTCAGGGAAAGAGGCCAGCCATTCGTCGAGCTCCCGCTTCCGGCGGATGACCTCAAAGGGAACGTCAGGACAATTCTTCAGGATCCGCTTGGTCGAAGGCGAGGAAAAAACGTCTTTATCGATGTAGATCTTTTGGAGCGCAATCATCGCTTGAATAGACCGGAAATTTCTTCTTTCGCCGCCATCTCCTGAAGCTTCTTCACCCAGGCTCTGAACTCTTTTATATCCTTGAACCGGAATGAGGCGGAAATGGCTTCATCCTCAAAAAAAGGAGCGGGCTGGATGGCTATCTCTTTTGGCCAGCGGGCTTTTCGTAAAGTCAAATCAAAGGCGTCCTGCCATGAAGATAGCTGAGGATATCTTTTTCTTTTGAGGCTCAGACGAATTTTCTCCGCCTTCTGGATGGGCGGGAGTTTCGGAGAGTCGAGGACCTGCCGTATTTCTTTATCTTTGAGGATTTCCCGAAGGGTAACTTCATCCCTCCGGCTGGTTTCCCAGAGGTCTTCAAGGACTTCTTTTTGTTTGTTCTGTCCCAGAGGCCGGAGCAAAGGCAGAAGAAGCTTTCGCTCGCCGGGTGTGAATCGAAGGAGAGATTGAACAATCGGAAGAGGGGCGTCCTTCTTCTGGACAAACTTTTTGACCGCAGGCTCAGCCTCGGATATTGCAAGAATAAGTTCGATATGTGCTACGGTGGCGGGGAGAGAAAGAAGGGGGAGATAACATTTGAGCAGCGTCTTCTTTTCCACGCCGAATCCCAAAAGCTTCCGCAGGATTTCTGCCTTCTCCACGAGGCTGATCTCTCTTGTGGCTAAATTCTCATGGAGAGCCATCAAGAAGAGGCGAAGGTCATCCTTTTCTTCGGTCACAAGCACGTTTATGGAGGAAAGACCAATCCTGCGGCAGGCCAGGACTCTTTTCCAGCCAGAAATTAGGACAAAGCCTTTATCGGCTTGACGGATAAGCGGAGGACTTAAGAGTCCGACCGCCTTTATCGAAATGACGAGTCGCCCCAGGTCAGGATGAAAGGATGTCCGGAATCTTTCATCCTTGAGATTTATCTTGGCGAGAGGGAGGGATTCATATTTCATGCTTCCTATTCTAAATTTGCCACGATCCAAATTCAACAAACGATAAATTTAGGTACGTGTGCCCCAATTTTGCGACACAGTCGTTGCGAGGCCTCTTGGCCGAAGCAATCTCAGTTTGAGATCGCCACGCTTCGCTCGCGATGACTTCACGTGAGAAATTGATTTGACCTCTGAATTCTGGTATTTTGTTCTCCCAAAAGAGGGACAATGTGAAAACAGCCTCTCTTGTCGCACCGATGCCGATCCGTGGCTTTTCCGCTGAAAAGGTTTTCTATATTCCTTGCGACATCCCTTCCCGGCTCCTCTCCTCCACTCTCAAAAAGCATGCTCAAGCTGAAATAAACCTGGGGTTCGGTTTCCTCTACAAGCTTCAAGGCGGCACCGTCCTTTTCCAGGTTCTCGGCGCTCCCTCGGCCGCTCTTGCCCTTGAGCCTCTGATCTCGTCGGGCGCCCGGGAGATTATCCTTCTCGGCTTCAGCGGCTCCCTCTCCAAACACCTCAAAATCGGCGATGCCGTCAGCATTTCAAAGGCCTTTTCTGAGGAAGGAACATCAAGGCATTATTTTCCCCGGAAACGCATATTCTCTGCCTCGCCTTCTCTAAAGAAACACTTAGAAAGCGACCTCCGCGCCTCAGGGCTCGATTTCAAGACGGGGACGATCGTCTCGACCGATGCTCCTTTCCGGGAAACAAAATCCTGGCTGAGAAAAAATCAAAACCGAGGGGCTGAGCTCGTGGACATGGAAACTTCTGCGGTGTATGCCCTGGCTGAGTTCCACGGTATCAAGGCTGCCTCCCTCCAGATCGTCAGCGATGAGCTCTCGAGCGGAAAGTGGAACCCGGCCTTTTCCAGCCCTAAGCTTGAGGATCGGGTGAAAGATTACTTTCTGCCTTTGGTAATCCCATAGAATTGAAGAGAATGGGTAGGCCCGGAGGGCCGTGGCAATCCGACCCGAAGGGTCATTCCGAGCGAAGCGAGGAATCTCAGGATGCTACGCGATAATCATGAG
>CAZKEW010000079.1:0-10476 GCA_964551885.1 uncultured Eubacteriales bacterium | reverse complement strand
CAAGCCTCCTTTCTTGGCCGCAAGGATTTTGTGGGCCTTAGTGGAGATTGCAGAAGTCATCAAGATTCGATACGAGGTAATTTTATATATTAGAGAAGAAAGGATGTCAAAATCTTGGGGACGGTTCTCAACGAGAACCGTCCCCAAATTTGAGCCCCCGAATTGAAAAATAAGAAAAGATTAAGTAGGATTATCACGCCATGAAACCGTGGTATGAAGACGACAAATTTTGGGCAGTCACAGAATCTTTTCTGTTCTCGGAAGACCGCCTTGCCGCGGCCAAAACCGATGTGGATGGCGCCATTAAGCTTCTTGCCCTCAAGCCCAGTGTACGCGTTCTCGACCTCTGCTGCGGTTTAGCTCGTCATTCCCTCGAACTCGCCAGGAGGGGATATAAAGTCACAGGAGTTGATCGAACTCGCATCTACATCGAGCGAGCCAAGAAATCAGCAAAAAATCAGGGAGTAGAACCCGAATTTATCCAAGAGGATATGAGGCGCTTTGTCCGGCCTTCTGCCTTTGATGCCGTTATCAACCTATTCACTTCCTTTGGCTATTTCGAAGATGAACCCGACAATCTTCAAGTTTTAAACAATATTTATCACTCGCTTAAACCCGGTGGAGCCGCTCTCTTTGACACCATATCCAAGGAAATCCTGGCGCGGGATTTCAAGGAACGTGACTGGCTTGAGTGCGGCGACGCCCTGCTTCTCGAACAGCGCTCTGTGGACAAAGATTGGAAATGGTTCAAGCCGCGTTGGATCATCGTGAAAGACGGGAGCAAACATGAATTTCGCTGGAAAATCCGGCTGTATTCGGGGCCAGAATTCAAAGCCCTTCTTAAGAGAGCGGGCTTCAAAGAGGTTCAACTTTATGGAGGCCTGGATGGCACACCTTATGACCGAAACGCCAAGCGTTTGGTTGCGGTGGCACGCAAAGGCATATAAAATTTGGGGACATGAACAAGAATTTCCGAATTAAGGTAAGTGTCCCCAAAATTTTTTGGAAGGAGAAGAGCATGAAGGGAACATTAAGACTTATCTTCTCGATTGCAATTGCAGGGGCGGCGGTTGCCGGATTTATCGCCTGCAAAAGCCAAAAGGCCACGCCAAAAGAACAAACCGGAGGGATAACAAAAATGGACATACAAAAAGAGGCTTTCGGCAAATTGCCGGACGGGACGGAGATCGATCTATACACCTTGACCAACAAGAACGGCCTCAGGGTCCGCATCATGACTTACGGCGCCACCGTTGTTTCGCTCGAGGTGCCTGACCGCAACGGCAAGCTAACTGACATCGTTTTGGGCTATGATTCTCTTGCTGGCTATCTTAAAGCGAACCCGTATTTCGGTTCCATCGTCGGGCGATACGGGAACAGGATCGCTAAGGGCAAGTTTACTCTGGACGGTGTCACTTACGAGCTGGCCAAAAATAACGGCGAAAACCACCTCCACGGCGGGATCAAGGGGTTCGACAAGGTCGTCTGGGCCGCCGAGCCTGCAAGGGAGGAAGGAGCTATCGGGGTCAAGTTTACCTATCTGAGCAAGGACGGAGAGGAAGGTTATCCGGGAAATCTCTTCGTCACTGTCGTTTACACCTTGACGGATGAGAATGAGCTCAAAATCAGCTACGAGGCGACAACCGACAAAGCCACGCCGGTCAACCTCACCCACCATAGCTACTTCAATTTAGCCGGACAGGGTAAAGGCGATATTCTCGGCAACGAGCTGATGCTTAATGCCGATTATTTCACGCCCGTCGATGAGGGGCTGATTCCGACGGGAGAGATCCGACCGGTGAAGGATTCGCCCTGCGATTTTACATCGCCGCACCCAATTGGCGAGCGGATCGCCCAAATCCAAGGCGGCTATGACCATAATTTTGTTTTGCGCGGGGGTGGCGGAAGCATGGCTCTGGCAGCCCGCGTGTATGAGCCCGCCAGCGACCGCATCATGGAAATTTATACGACGGAGCCAGGGATTCAGTTTTATACAGGCAATTTCTTAGACGGCACAATTACGGGCAAAGGCGGCAAAGTTTACAAACAGCACTACGGATTCTGCCTGGAAACACAGCACTTCCCCGATTCTCCCAATCATCCCAACTTTCCTTCGACGATTCTCCGGCCGGGCGAGAAATATACCAGCCTGACGATCCACAGGTTTTTGGCGAAGTAAGAGAAATAGGTTAGAGGTCGCCGTATTTTTTCAGCCTCTCTTCATAGATCTTCTTCTGTTTTCGGACAATCTCCTTAAAGCGTGGATCATCCCGGAGGCTATCAAAAAAGGGATTATGGATTAATTCAAGATATCGATAGACACTCGTATCGGCGTCTTTCTTAATCGCATCCTCAATATATTTGATGGCCTCATCTTTCAGGCCTAACGCAGCATAAGCAGTCGCCGTCAATTGACCCAAAGCAAGCGCCTTTTCTTTTTCACCCTTTGCCGCAAAGAGCAGTGCTTTGGCGCCAGAAAGTGAATAATTCGGATCCATTTTTTCAACTCTTCCTAACACCTCTTCAGCTTCATCATATTTTTTCATCATGATAAAAAGATAAGCAGAATCAGCAAGTTGGGTTTTATTTTGGGGCGCCAGCTCTAAGGCTTTCTTGTAACGAGCTTCTGCTTTTTCAAATTCTCCTATTCCCCTCAGACAACGCGCCATATTGGCTTGAGAATAGACATAAAATGGGTCAAGCTCGGCAGCTTTTGTATAGAATTTAGTGGCCTGATAATACAAACCAACCGTTTGAAAAAATAATCCTATGACATGATTAACCTTATGGATATTCGGGTTTATCTCCAAGGCCTTCTTGTAACTCTGGTAAGCTTTGTCAAAATCATTTTTTTCCTGATAAACCCAACCGCGTCCGGCGTTTGATTCAGCTAAGTTGGGGTCAAGTTCATAAGCTTTTTCACAATTCTCGAGCACTCTATCTAGGTCTTCTGTCCTCCTCGTAACGGTGTAATGGTTTTGGTAAGCCCAGGCTAAACCGACATAGGCCAAGGCATACTTTGGGTCGAACTCTATGGCTTTATTGAACATCTCTATAGCCGATTCGAAATCTTTTTCCTGCTGAGTATAGAGATATCTGCTATTAATAAAATTCAATCCCTTCTGGTAATACTCATAGGCTTCGATATTCTTGGTACGGCCTTCTTTAAGAGCCTCGATTTTTTCGGGAGTAAGCTTGATTTTCAAGGCTTCGGCAATGGCCAGGGAAAGTTCATCCTGGACTTCAAACAGGCTTTCGAGCTCCTTGTCATAGGTATTAGCCCAAAGATGAGAGCCGTCGTTCGTATTGATAAGCTGAGCGTTCACCCTGATCCTTTGGTCCTCTTTCTGGATACTCCCTTCGAGAATCGTCGCCACATCAAGCTCTTTGGCAATCTCTTTAAGGCTTTTCTGGGAATTCTTATATGGCACCACAGAAAATCTTGAAATGACCTTTATCTGCGGGTCAAGCCTGGAAAGTTTAGTGCGGATATCCTCGGCCATCCCCTCGCAAAAGTATTCTTGATCTTTTCGAGGGCTCAAATCGACAAAAGGAAGCACGGCGATGGAATTCTTCCATTTCGTTGCTGCGACAGTGGAGGATTCGGGTTTTTCCGGCTTTTTGGCACGGCCAAGGAAAAAGTATCCGGCAATAGCGAGTGCAATAACGGCCAAAAGAACCGCGGAAATCGTCAATGGTCCGAATTTCTTTTCTGGAACGGTCTGTTTTGCCCTTCTTCCAGGAAAAACTCGTGTTGTTGTCAGCTCTTTATCTGTCTTGGCCAGTCCGGAAAGGATTTCCTCTGCATTGGGATATCTTCTTTCTTTATCTTTCTCCAGACAGCGAAGGATGAGAGAACTGAGGTCTTCGGGGATCTGGGCGTTGAATTCTCTCGGGTCTTTGGGCGCCTCCGTCTTGTGTTTCAAGGCAACGCTCAGCGCCGTATCTCCCTCAAACGGCACCTTCCCCGTCACCATCTCATATAAAATCACCCCGAGAGCATAGATATCGGAGCGTTCGTCCACCCCCTTCCCCTCTACCTGCTCCGGCGACATGTACTCCGGCGTCCCGATCATCACCTCCGCGCCTGTGATCCCTTTGGCTTTGAGCGAACGAGCAATCCCAAAATCCATGATCCGCGCATTCCCTTCCTTGTCCACCATGATGTTGTGCGGCTTTAAATCGCGATGGACAATTCTAAGCTTGTGCGCCTCGGCGAGCCCCTCACACACCTGCCGAGCTATCGATAAGGATTTGCCGATGGGCAATTGCCCGATCCTCCGGATCAGGCTCTTCAGGTCCTCCCCCTCCACAAACTCCATGGTGATGAAATAAGTCCCCTCGGCCTGGCCAAGATCATACATCCGGCAGACATTCTTATGCACGATCTTCCGCGCTACCCGAATCTCATTACGAAAACGCTGGATCATCTCCTCATCAGAGGCAATCTCAGGCTTCAGGAGCTTAAGGGCAACCTTCTCCTCGATTTCCTTATCGAAGACTTTATAGACTTTGCCCATCCCCCCCTTCCCAACTTCTTCGATGATCTGGTAGCGCGCGGCAAAAGTGCTGCCTGTGGTTAATTCCTTCTTTGGGGCTTGAAAAGTTTCGGTGGGAGACGCGGGGATTTGGCCAGGACTTAGAAGTTTAGCCCCGCACTTTCCGCAGTAAAGCGTATCATCAGGATTCTCAAAATGACATTTCGGGCACTTCATAGCTCGTCGCGACCCTCTCCTTCAATTGTTTATAACATAATGATCGGCAAGAAAATAGTCAAGTTGTAGAACTGGGGACGGTTCTCAACGAGAACCGTCCCCCTCAATAGCCGTTGAAGAAGCCGGCCGGCTTGTCATATGATGAATGTGTCAACATGAGGATTAGCTTTAATCAGCCGGCCTTCATCCCGTGGGGCGGGTTCTTTGCCCGACTGTTGTCCTCCGACAAGATAGTGCTGCTGGATGAAACGCAGCTTGCGCACGGTTTTACTTACGTCAACCGGAACCGCATCAAAAGTCCTTCCGGCGAAGTCTGGATTACCGTCCCCCTAAAAAGGAAAGGCCGAGGCGACCAGAAAATCAAAGACCTTGAGATTTATGAAAAGGACCGATGGGCAAAAAAGTTCCTTCTCACCCTCAAGCATTTCTACGGAAAATCGACTTGGTTTGAGCCGGTCTATCAAGAGATTAAGGCGGCAGTGGAGACCCCTGACCAGAGCTTTCTAAGCCTGGTTCTTAGGCTGCTGAATTTCCTTAAAGAAAATCTTGAAATCGAAAAAGATATGATTCTTCAGTCCAAAATAGGGATAACCGGCAAAGGCACTCCCCTTCTCGTTTCGCTCGCCAAGGAGCTGGGAGCCGAAGAAGTTATCCTGCCGTATTTTTCCGAAAAAGCGGTTAATTGCGAGGAGTTCAAGAGAGAAAACATCAAAGTCCGGCTCTTGCGTTATTTGCCGCCTCCTTATCCCCAATTTTGGGGGGATTTTATAATGAATTTATCCGCTCTCGACCTTTTGCTCTGCCTCGGCAAAAATGGAAAAACCATCGTCGAGAAAGGTGTTCATTTTTATGACTGCGGAGTCTAGTGCGCGATGCGGAGGACTTTGGCGCCGCGGATCTTCCTTTCCTTGATCTCTACTAATGCTTTGTTTGCCTCTTCGAGGGCATATTCCTGAATTTCCGGCTTGACGGGAATCTCGGCCGCAAGCTGGAGAAATTCCGCAACGTCGGATCTCGCCACATTGGCCACGCTCTTAATTTCCTTTTCCATCCAGAGATGAGTGGGATAATTGAGGTTCAGGAGATAATCTTTATCAATATCTTCTTTCCGGATGGCGTTGATGACAAGCCTTCCTCCGCTGTCCAGGTTCTTTAGCGCCTCCACCATCGGCTTCCATACGGGAGTCGTGTCAATGATACAGTCCAGCTTTGCGGGAGGCATTTCGTTAGAGTCGCCAACCCACACAGCTCCGAGTTCCTTGGCGAAGGTGCGTTCCTCGGAAGCTCGGGCAAAAACATAGACCTTTGTCTTTGGGAATTTGTGTTTGACCATCATCAGGACAAGGTGGCCGGAAGCTCCAAAGCCGGTCAGGCCGAGATTCTGACCATCTTGGAGCGCCGTCAGCTTCAACGAGCGATAGCCGATGGCACCCGCACAGAGGAGCGGAGCAGCTTCTGTATCAGAAAAAATATCGGGGATGGCATAGGCAAAGTCTTCCCGAACGGTCATGTACTCGGCGTATCCGCCGTTGGCGTCTCTCCCCGTGGCCTGGAAATCGGGACAGAGATTTTCCCTTCCGCCTCGGCAGAACTTGCATTTCCCGCAGGCAGAGTAAATCCAGGCCACGCCAACCCTGTCTCTAGGTTCGAATTTGGTGACTTTGCGGCCAGTCTCCTCTACTTTCCCCACAACCTGGTGGCCGAGGATGATCGGTAATCGGGGAGGCGGCGTCCTCCCTTCAATCTCATCCAGTTCTGTATGGCAAACGCCGCAGGTCAGGACTTTAAGAAGAAGTTCATACTCGCCCGGCGCGGGTTTTGGCATATCTCTCAGCTCGAGAGGATTTCTATTCTCATTCAGGTTAGCGATTTTCGTCAAAACCATGGCTTTCATGCTTGGAATCTCCCGTTCTTGACCTTTTTTTGCCAATTTGACGAGAGAATATCAACAAAGAATCAGTTAGTCAAACCGCCCCATTGAGTCGCCTTTTCAATTGAGGATAATGATCTTTGTTTTATTTCTCTTGCTATATATTCGTGTATAAGGTGTGCTTTGGTTTTAAACATCTGGTAGGAAATAGTCAAACGAATTGATTTTCCCGCCCAAACGGTAATTTCGTCTGACCTTCATCCCCTCATGTTTTAATCTCCAATAAAAAGGCAGATCAATGAACTTTAATGAATTGAAACTCGAGTCCCGTCTCCTGCATGGTATAGCAGACAGGGGCTACGAAGAACTGACGGCCGTCCAGGAACAAACCCTGGCTGTAACCCTGCAGGGTCTGGACGTGGCCGTTCAATCCCAAACTGGAACCGGCAAGACCGCCGCGTTCTTGATCACGCTGTTTGAGCGAATTCTCTTGGACGGCGCGCCCAAGAAAAAAATGGCGCTAATCATCGTGCCGACCCGGGAGCTGGCCGTCCAGATTGAAAAAGAAGCCCGGCTTTTAAACCGCTATCTGGGGTTCGCCATCGGCAGCTTTTTCGGCGGCGTGGGCTACGCCGGCCAGCTGGCTTTATTGAAAAAAGGCCTGGACATCGTCATCGGCACGCCGGGAAGGTTGCTGGATTTAGGCGAAAGAGGCCATTTAAGGCTGAAAGATATCGGAATCCTGGTCATCGACGAGGCTGATCGCTTGTTCGACATGGGATTTCTCCCGGACATCAAGAGACTTCTTCAGAAAATGCCTCCCCGCCAGGCCCGGCAGAACATGCTTTTTGGCGCGACATTGAACCGCGTCTCCATAAAAATCGCCGCCGAATACCTGAACCATCCAGAATTCATTGAAGTCACTCCAGAACGGCTGACGGTGGATACGATATTACAGGAACTCTACTATGTGAAGAGCCACATCAAGATGAATCTCATGCTTGGCATTCTCAAGGCTCAGGCTCCCCAGAACGCCCTCATTTTCACAAACATGCGGCACGTCGCTTTCCGCCTGGCCAAGCGCCTGCAATTCAACGGGTTCCGCAGCCGACACCTGACTGGTGACCTTCCCCAAACCCAAAGATTGAAGATCATGGACGATTTCATGGCTGGAAAGTTCGCTTTTCTGGTCGCCACGGATGTTGCCGCCCGCGGGCTCCACATTGACGGCCTGGAAATGGTCATTAACTATGATCTTCCGCAGGATTGTGAAAATTATGTGCATCGGATCGGACGGACAGCCCGCGCCGGGAATTCGGGCAAGGCGATATCGTTGGCCAGCGAAGGCACGGCCGACCACCTCGAGGACATCGAATCTTTTATCGGCATGAAGATTCCCGTTCAAAAGGCGAGCAATGAGCTTTTTGCCACGGACATAAGTTTAGAAGACAGCTACAGAAAGAGATTTCGAAACCATAGATCAAATAAGTAGTCGAGCCAATTTTAGATTCAACGGCCTCTTCCTGGTATCCTAAGCTCCTGGAATACCCAGGACCGGCATTCTTTCTTAGGGCGAGGAATAGTTAAACCTTAGATTAGGGAAAACTATGAGTTATCTAAATTCTGCTGAAACGAAACAGAGGGAAATAATCGCTTCGCCTTATTATTTCCTATTCCCACCTCATTTCATAAACCACTAATTCTTTATAGCCACTCTCCTTCTCCCTGATATAGTAAAGGCGATTCTTTTTGGCCCTCGCAGTTAATGCGTAAGAACGCCCAACATTCCCGAGGCTTGTCCTCCCCATGAATACTCCTCCGGAGTTGAAAACGTCATACATGTATTCCCCGGGATTTATGCCTTCTTCGTAGGTCAGAACAAATAACCGCCCTTCATCATCAGTAAATAGATCCCGGAAAGCAGGCCAATACTTCGTAAAATAGTAATTATTCCGCAATGGATAATCCTTGGGAAAACCCTCAAAATAAGCCTCTTCGAATTCTTGCGAGACCTCGACCGGTTTATATTGTTTCCTTATTTTCTGTAACAAATTCCCTTCAAGACCATAGACCCGGATTTCATATCCTCTTTCTGAGTTTCCGATATAGATTCGATCGTTGGATACTCCATAAATCAACAAGTCTCTATTCACTGGACATTTTACGTTCAGCACGTTGGGATACTGGAACGCATCCAGTTCTTTGACATTTTTAAAATCAGAGCTGCATAGACCGACATGCTGCTTTCTGAATTCCGGACTATCCTCTCCCCAAAATATAAAATAATTTCCGTTTTGAAGCGGCATTGGACTGTAATTTCTCTCTAGGTGAGTTTCTCTGAGAAAATTTCCGTCCCGGTCGTAGACCAGGAATTTTGTTTTTGAGGGGTCTTTGGCTATGATCTCACCTTGAGGGTTGACGAGAACTGTGCCCCCCCATTCAATCTCACCCGGCCCTTGGCCGAAACGCAAAAAAGAATTCAGAAAATTTCCGGTCGGGCCGAATTTGAATATATAATTTCCCTTAGTTTGCCACTGGATAATATAAATATTTTTTTCTTGATCAACGTCAAACGTTTCAATATCGGTCAATTTAACCGCTAACATATCTTCTTTCTCTGTATCTATTGAAAATTGCTTTTCAAGATGAAGAGTTCCGGGCTCGCCTTTTATTTTGTAAGGATCAAGGTGATTAACAACAACTTCGACCCCATCATCTATGATCTTTTCTACTTTTTCTTGTTTAGGTCCGCAGCAGAGAAATAGCGCAGCCAAAAAACCTAAAAAGATGAGGTTTTTCATTTTCCGCTCCTTGCGAATAACGGTTTCAGCTCTACCCCGTTTTTGGGAAGAGGAATTTCTCCAGATTCAAGCATCAAATAATCGTCAAGAAGAACGACTTCAGTCTTAACCTTTTGAGCATCCCCCTGTGAGCCACCAATGATCAAAGGCAGAATGATAAGAAAAAATATTAGACCGGATAACCTCATTTGCCTTGTTCCCATATCAGCTCGCAAAATGACAGCTCCTTGGTACCCCTCTTCTTTTTCTCTTAGCTATTAGACAATAGGTCCGGTTCCTTTCGGCCCTGGCGCCAACAACTGTAGCAGCACAGTTAAAAACATTCAAGCTCTTTCCTCCAAAGAGGAAAAAGGGTTGCGCACAAAACCGGACCCTTTAAAACAAGGAGCAGGAAAAAACTAAGAAATCAGGGGAAAAGGTGGAAATGATCTGGTGGAGCTGACCGGGATCGAACCGGCGATACGTTTATTCCGGCCATTGACACCCTTCTTTTTTATTGCTATTTTTTTATTGATTCTAATTATGAGACAAGGAATGCAAGACCTATTATTTTACAGGGATGGGGACCTAAGAGACTATTTTGAAAGAGTCCAATTAACGGCAAAAAAAGAGATTGAGGGACTCGATACAAACTATCTTCTCAACACCAGCGAAGAAGACCTGATAAAATATTTTGTAGATAAATATTCTCTTGACCCGCCCAACCTTGAAACCGACAAACAATATATCTCTAATCAATCGGAAGTAAATATTGATGTTAGCCAAGACCCACATAGGGCGATATTCGATAGAGATCAGCCGTTTTATATGAAAGGAATCTCGATAACAATAGCCGTTCCTTTTACGGGATAACTAAAAAAGCGCCACTATTATGATTTAAAAAATCGAACATGTCCTTTACTCCTTTAGATCAAAGATCTTCAAGTTGCTCCTTTTTAAATTAACTGCTATAAATACTAATACAAACGTATTAAATATGTTTACATTGTCATTGCGAGCGACCGAAGGGAGCGCGGCAATCTCATGGGATGTTCTTGATCGGGTAGGAGAAGGCGGCGAGCCTTCGTCCCCCCACACCACCGTACGTACC
>CAZKEW010000078.1:0-10489 GCA_964551885.1 uncultured Eubacteriales bacterium | reverse complement strand
GTTATTCTGGAAATTCGCTGCGGGCGTTGCGGGGACTGACGCCGCGCCACCCATCGAAGTCTGTTTTCATCACGGGATTTGGGATTAAGCGGCGAATTTTCTTGAATTGAAATATTTTTTGTGGCATCATTCTTCAAAATACGAGCGATGGACGTCGCTGGAGGATGAAGATGACAGAAATCTTTGAGAGTCTTAAACCTTCTCTTCTCTGGAAACATTTTGCTCAGATTCTTAGGATTCCCCATTGTTCGGGAAATGAGAAAGCGTTGGGTGATTACATTATTACTGTAGCCAGAGGCCTAAACTTAACCTGGAAGCGCGATAAAGTCGGCAATATCGTCGTGATGAAGCCGGCATCCCCCGGCCATGAAAATGCCGCCAAGGTTATTCTCCAAGGACACATGGACATGGTTGGCGAAAAAAATTCGGATGTGGCGCATGATTTTACCAAAGATCCCATCGAAGCAGAAAGAAAGGGCGAGTGGATTCAGGCCAAGGGAACAACTCTTGGCTCGGATAACGGCATCGGCGTGGCTTCTGCGCTGGCTGTGATGGAAGACAAAACCCTGGTTCACGGCCCTTTGGAGTTTCTCTTCACGGTCGACGAGGAAACAGGCCTGACAGGAGCTAATAAGCTGGGAAAAGGTTTTCTCAAGGGGATAAAGCTCCTCAACCTCGACAGCGAGGAGCAAGGGACTTTTACGATCGGCTGCTCAGGTGGAGGAGACTCGGAAATCACTCTTCCCTTGGAACGAAAAAAGAGGAGGTTCAAGGACCTCTATCGGCTGAAGCTCTACGGCTTTCGCGGCGGACATTCGGGGCTCGATATCAACCAGGGCAGAGGAAACGCCATACGGCTGCTTGATCGGCTCCTCTACCAAGCCCAGGAGAAGTTTAAATTTGAGATTTTGCGAATTGAAGGGGGAAACAAAAGAAACGCCATTGCCCGAGAAGCTTGGGCCGAGCTTTACCTCGACCGGAGTTTGGCCAAGAAAATGCAGGGCTTTTTAAAAAATCAATTCGCGAAGATCCAGAATGAATATAAGGTCGTCGAAAAAGATGCCCAATTTTCTTTTGAAAAAGTGGCGGATTCCAAAGAGGATCCCTTGACTGCAGCCTCCCAGGGTGCCTTGATTCGCTTCCTCCTCAGTCTGCCCCATGGGGTTATCGCCATGCATCCTGAGATTGCCGGCCTGGTCGAGACATCGACGAACTTGGCCATCATCCGGTGTGAGAAGAAACAGGCGCAGATTATTACGAGCAGCCGAAGCTCTGTCGCTTCAGCCTTGGAAACCGTTCGGCACACTATCAAGGCTCTGGCCGAGCTTGCAGGCGCCCGGATTGTCCAGGCGCAAGGCTATCCCGGATGGGAGCCGAACCTTCAATCCGAGCTCTTGAAAAACCTCACCGAGGTTAATAAAAAAGTCTTTGCCAAAGATCCGTTGGTCAAGGCCGTTCATGCCGGCCTGGAGTGCGGCATCATCGGCGAGAAATTCCCCGGCATGGATATGATTTCCTTCGGTCCGACCATCGAGCATCCTCATTCTCCGGAGGAGAGAGTCCACATCGGGTCGGTGGAGAATTTCTGGAAATTCCTGACAGCCTCGCTCCAAGAACTCGCCTGATTCTGAGCACCGCTTGAAATTTATCGAGGAGAGCTAAGGATGAGAAGAAGAGAAGCCTTGCTCAGCCTAGGCTGCCTGGCGTTTCTTAAGCCGAGAGTGTTAGCCAAAACAGGAGGGAAAAAACACATGAAACAGGAAGTCAAAACAGACAAAGCTCCCAAAGCGATCGGACCCTACTCCCAGGCCATCGTGGCCAATGGGTTTGTCTTCGCCTCTGGGCAAATTCCCCTTGACCCCGCCACCGGAGAGTTGAACACCGGGACCATCGAGGAACAGACAAGGCAGGTCTTGAAAAACCTCGGAGCTGTGCTCGAAGCCGCGAGCAGCTCTTATGATCATGTTGTCAAAGCCACTGTTTTCCTCCAGGACATGAACGATTTCAGCCGGATGAACCAGGTCTATGCAGAATTCTTCAAGCCCCCCTTTCCCGCCAGGGCTTCCGTCCAGGTGGCGCGGCTTCCCCGCGACGTCAAGGTCGAGATTGAAGCGGTGGCCATCGTCAAGTAAAATAATTTCTCATGCCGATTTACGAGTTTGTCTGCAAGAGATGCTGCCGGCACTTTGAGACGCTTGTCCGGGTTGGCGGCGAAAAGGGAGTCTCGTGCCCGGAATGCGGCAGCTCAGAGATACAAAAGCTTTTTTCTTCCTTCGGCATTGGCGGGGGAAGCAGCCGCTTGACGGCTTCGTCGAGCTCTTGCTCTTCCTGCTCGAGCAAGTCCTGCAGCACCTGCCGGTAGGAAAGCGACCTCAGGGTTCAGCTATAAAATTCGCAGATAGAGGCGACAACACAGTCCTGCTTCTCGGGGGTAAGTTCGGGATACATCGGCAGAGCCAGGACTTCTTTGGCGGCCTTTTCTGAGATGGGAAAATCTCCCCTCTCGTACCCCAAATAGGAAAAGCATTTCTGGAGATGAAGAGGCAGGGGGTAAAAGATGGATGTTCCGACGCCCTTCTCTTTTAAAAAAGCCTGAAGTTTATCCCTCTTTTTTGCCCGGAGGACATACTGGTGATAGGTGTGATAATTCTCTGGGCCGCTGTCTTTATAGACAGCTAAAGGGGTTTTGACCAGCCCTTCTTTTTCAAGACCCGTCTCCGCTATTTTTTTATTGTAATGAGCCGCCCGTTCGCGCCTTTTCTTCTGCCAGTCGTCGAGGTGTCTGAACTTCACCCGAAGGATGGCGGCTTGGAGAGCATCAAGGCGGAAATTTCCGCCCAGCATCTTGTAATAATATTTTTTGATATCCCCATGCTGCCGAAGACATCTCAGTCTATCGGCAAGCTTTTTGTCATTGGTGAGCACCATTCCCCCGTCTCCATACCCTCCCAGGTTCTTCGAAGGATAGAAGGAAAGAGTTCCCATGGTACCCATTGAACCAGCTCTTTTGATACCTCGGCGGGAGGGATATTCAGACCCGACAGCTTGGGCGGCATCTTCGATCACCCATAAATCATACTTTCGGGCTAAACCTAAAAGAGGGTCCATATCGACACATTGACCATAGAGGTGGACAGGAATCATCGCTTTGATTTTCTGGATCTGCCGGGCCTTCTTCGCTTTTTGGAGGAGTTCCTCCAGTCGAGCCGGGTCGATATTGAAGGTCTGCTCATCGATGTCACAATAGACAAGTTTGGCTCCGAGCCTGGCTACTGCTCCTGCCGTGGCAAAAAAGGTGAAAGGAGTAGTGATAACAGCGTCTCCAGGCCCAATGCCCAGGGCCATCAAAGAGATGATAAGCGCATCAGAACCTGATGATACACCTATAGCGAATTTTGTTCCGCTGTAAGAAGCCAATTCTTCTTCCAGGGCTTTGACTTCGGCCCCGAGTATGAAATTTTGGGAGGAAAGGACGTCCAAGACTTTTTTGTTGACTTCATCCTTGATGGTAGCGTATTGAGCTCTTAAATCGAGAATGGGGATATTCATACGTCTCTCCTTATGTTAAGACTTTTTTCAATTTCTTTTTTTCGATCAACAACTGCCCCTGGTAAGAAACATAGCTGAGAAGGATCATAACTCTTTCCTTATCGTCGAGTTCTTTTTTAAATATTCCTTTTAGGCCTTTGAGGGGGCCTTCAACGACTTCGATCTCATCGCCTACTTTTGGCGCCTGGCCGTGCTTCTCCAGCTCGATTAAACCGTTCACTTCCCTGGCTTTGATTTCTTGAATTACGGTTTCCGAGATGGAGATAGGGCCTTCCTTGTTTCCCACCACTCTCTTCACCCCGCGGGTGTATTTCACGAGTTGATATTGGGAAGGAAAATCGAAAAAGAGAAAACCATATCCGGGAAAGAAGGGTTTTATCCGGTTTTCGTGACTGTATTTGGGGTAATAAAATTCAAACCCGCCTTCACTAAAAAGCCTTTCGACCTGAAATTCCTTTTTTGGCTTTGTGTTGATAACGAACCAGTTTCCCATTTGAGCTAATCCAGGAGTCTAAGAGCCTTATAGATTTCGGGACGCCTGTCCTTCAGGAAGTGCCTCTTGGCAAAAGAAAGCGGAATCTTGCTCAAGTCGCAATCGGCATAAAGGATGAAATCCCGGCCCTGGGGTGCGCGGGCGATGACTTTTCCCCCCGGATCAACGACATAGGATTCGCCGGCGAACTGGTGAACCTCTTCTCTGCCGACACGGTTGACCAAGGCGGCGTAATAGCCATTTTGAAAAGCCGCCACCTGAAGCTCTGCTTCGAAGATTCCTTCTGTCCATTCCCCTATGGCCCCGGCTTGCGGGACGATAACGATTTCTGCTCCCTTGAGCGCCAAAGCGCGCATGTATTCGGGGAAATGGCGGTCGTAACAAATCGCCACTCCGACCCGCCCCACGCGGGTATTATAGACGATGTCGCTGAGGCTTCCCGGCGTGTAATAACCCTTTTCATGAAACCCGGGTCCTTCCATGATGTGGACCATCCGCGTGACTCCGAGTAGACGGCCGTCGGCATCAATAACGGGAGAGGAGTCATACGTTTTTTCTCCATCTTTCTCGAGAAGATTGAGCACGGTCACGACTCCATACTTGCGGGACAATGCCGAGAATAGCTCTGTTGTCGGACCAGGAATGGGCTCTGCTTTCGCCAGGGCTTCCGCAGTTGAAGGATACTGCGGCAGGAAACGAAGGAAAGCCAGCTCTGCAAAGGCGACGAGCTCTGCTCCCGCCCGGGCCGCCTCCCGGAACACCTCCACTCCTCTTTTTAAATTGTCCTCGTGGTCAGGAGTGGCGTGCTGCTGGATAAGCGCGATCTTCATTTCTTTTCCTTTTTCATGGTCATAGTCTTCTCGACGTCCTTGGCCGTTTTGGGGATGGGCTTTCCCAAGACGCGGTTCCCCTCTTTGGTCACAAGGACATCGTCCTCTATCCTGATTCCGCTGAAATCCCGGTAGGCTTCGACTTTGGCATAATTGATGAAAGAGGCAAATTTGTTTTCGCTTTTCCATTGATCGATGAGCGCGGGAACAAAATAGATGCCCGGCTCAACGGTCAGCACAAATCCGGGTTGAAGTTCCCTGGCCATTCTTAGGTAGGCAAGGCCGAACTGCTTGCTCCGCTCCACTGTTTTGTCATACCCGACATAGTTTTCTCCGAGCCCTTCCATGTCATGGACATCCAGACCGAGCATATGGCCCAGGCCGTGGGGAAAGAAAAGGGCGTGAGCTCCGGCCTCAACGGCTTCATCCATGTCTCCTTTCATCAGCCCAAGCGCTTTAAGGCCTAAGGCCATCGTTTTGGCTGTTGCGAGATGGATCTCCTTGTATTTGATGCCGGGCCTGACAGCCTGGATAGCTTTTTGCTGGCCGTTCAAGACGATCTCATAAATCTCTCTCTGCTTGGGGGAAAATTGGCCGCTTACCGGTATCGTCCTTGTAATATCAGAGGCATAACCCAGTGGTGATGAGGCGCCTGCGTCGATGACCAGAAGCCTTCCCTTCTCCAACATGTTGCCGTGATAATGGTTATGAAAGATCTGGCCGTTCATAGTGAGAATTGTCGGGAAGGCCGTCAGATAACCCTGAGCCAGGGCAAGGCCCTCTATTTCTCCGGCGATTTCTCTTTCATATATTCCCGGCTTCGTCATTTTCATAGCGGTGAGGTACATTTCGTGGCTGACAGCGAGAGCTTTCTCGATCTCCTGGATTTCCTCATCGCTCTTTGTCGACCTTTGGGCCACCACGGCTTTAATCAGCACTTCGGAGGCATTCTTTTTGACATCCTGCTCCTGTATTTCGAGGAGAGAGGAAAGCTTAGACAGTGTGTCGGGCCGATACGGAGGAAGATAATGAATCTTTCTCCGCTGCTTTTTGGCCTGGCTGATTGTTTCTTCCAGCTTCGCGAGAGGGGCCGTATGCCTGACTCCGACCGCCAGCGCTCTTTCTTTGAGTTTAGGAAGATGGCCCATCCAGATGACGTCTTCGAGAGTGATGTCATCTCCGAAGATTGTTTCCTTCCTGGAATCAATATCAATCACAGCCGCAAGAGAGGGAGTCTCAAGGCCGGAAAAATAAAGGAAGGAGCTGTCCTGTCTGAAAGGATAGGTGTTGGCAGGGTAATTCATCGGGCTCTCTTCATTTCCCAAGAAGAGAATGAGACCTGATGTGACTTGCTTTCTTAAAAGTTTCCTTCTTTGGGCATAGACTTTACTTTCGAACATTTCTCCCTCCTCGTGTCAAAAATGAATGTTTATCTTTCTCCGTATAACAGATTGTCCCTGGGAATTCAACAGTTTTGAGGGGACGGTTCTCGCGGAGAACCGTCCCCAGCTTGATTAAAAGACAGAGTGCTCGGTCCGCCGGATGATTTCCTCCTGGAGCTCGGGTCCGATATCCACGAAATAATCGCTGTATCCGGCGACTCTGACAATGAGGTCGCGGTATCTTTCCGGGTGCTTCTGGGCCTCGCGCAGTGTTTCAGCGGTCACGATATTAAACTGGATGTGGTGGCCGTCGAGCTTGAAGTAGGACCTGATGAGATGAGCCAGCTTCACTATGCCCTCTTCGTCCGCCACGAGCTGAGGCGTGAATTTTTGGTTGAGGAGCGTCCCCCCTGTCCGCAAATGGTCCATCTTGGCTACAGATTTGACGACGGCTGTCGGTCCATGTCTGTCTGCCCCTTGAACCGGCGATACACCCTCTGATAGCGGCTCCGAGGCTTTGCGGCCGTCCGGAGTGGCGCCGGTGACTTTCCCAAAGTAAATGTGCACGGTAGTCGGGAGCAGATTGATGCGGTACGTGCCTCCTTTTGTGTTCGGCTTTCCGTTGACCGCGTCATAATAGGCCTCGAAAACTGAAACCATGACCTCATCAGCATAATCATCGTCATTTCCGTATTTGGGTGTTCTATTGATGAGCCTCTGGCGCAGAACTTCCTCGCCCTCGAAATTGCCCTGCATAGCTTCAAGAAGCTTCTCCATGCTTAAGCTCTTCCGGTCGAAGACGTTGTATTTGATGGATGTCAAAGCGTCGGTGATAGTGCCGACCCCGACGCCCTGGATGTAGGACGTGTTGTACCTGGCTCCTCCATCATGATAATCCTTCCCTTTGGCGGTGCAGTCGTCGATAAGGAGCGAGAGAAAAGGGCTCGGCAGATATTGCGCATAGATTCTTTCAATGATGTTGTTACCTTTGATCTTGACGGCGATGAAATGATTCGCCTGCTTGCGGAAGGCTTCAAAAAGCTCGTCGAACGATTCAAAAGACCTGGGGTCGCCGGTTTCGAGGCCGATTTTTTTCCCCGTCCTCGGGTCAACGCCGTTATTCAGCGTGATTTCTAAGACCTTCGGGAGGTTGAAATATCCGGTGAGGTTGTAATTTTCCTTGCCGAAAATTCCTGCTTCAACACACCCGCTCGCGCCTCCGGACCTCGCATCTTCGAGCGTCTTCCCTTGTCTGAGCATTTCTTGAACGATGGCATCGGTATTAAAAATAGACGGCTGGCCGAACCCGGTTTTGACGATTCGCAGCGCCCGCCGCAGGAAGCCATCGGGCGTTTTTTTGCTGACCTGGACCATGGAGCTCGGCTGGAGGAGCCTCATCTCCTCGATGACATCTAGCAGCAGGAAAGAAAGCTCATTGACGCCGTCAGAGCCGTCCTTTTTCACTCCGCCCAGGTTGATCAAACAAAAATCCGTGTAAGTGCCGCTTTCTTCGGCTGTCACTCCCACTTTGGGCGGAGCCGGCTGATTATTGAACTTGACCCAGAAAGCCTGGAGAAGCTCCCGCGCCTTTTCCTCGGTCAGCGTCCCGTCTTCAAGGCCTTTTTTATAGAAAGGGTAAAGGTGCTGGTCGAGCCGCCCCGGGTTGAAGGAATCCCAGGTGTTGAGCTCAGTGATAACTCCGAGATGGACGAACCAATAGTATTGCAGGGCTTCCCAGAAATTTCGCGGCGCATTTCTCGGGACGTCGAAGCAAATTTCCGCAATTCTTTCGAGTTCTATTTTCCTCTGGGGGTCTTTTTCTTTGGCGGCGAGTTCTCTAACTTTTTCGCCATGCCGCTCGGCATACTTGATGAGCGCATCGGCAGCCACGCTCATAGCCTCGAGCTCTTCCTTCTTTTTGAAGGCTTCAGGGTCGCTCTGGAAATCGAGCTTTTCGAGACTCGCTCGGATGTCGGCTTTGAAATCCTCCATTCCTTTGCGGTAGATTTTATCGTCGAGGACGGTATGGCCGGGCGCCCTCTGCTCCATGAACTCTGTGAAAATGCCGGCTTCGTAAGCGTCTTTCCAGGCCTCATCCATTTCAGCGAAAATCTTCTCTCTTATGGTCTGCCCCTTCCAAAACGGAATAATCTCTTTTTCATAAATCTGGCGTGTTTCCGGGCTCACCTGGAAGGAAGTTTTGGGCCGGCTGTTGAGGATATCCAAATCTTTCAGGCTAGGTGTGGTGATTTCCGGATAGGTCGGCGTGGCTTTAGGAGTAGTCCCTCGCTCGCCCACAATAAGCTCACCCTCGTTGATACAAATGGATTTCTTCTCGAGCAAGTATTTGAAGGCCAGAGCTCTTTTCATCGGCGCCGATAAAGTGGATGACACATGTTCTTTATAGAACTTGGTCATGAGAAGGGCTCTTTCCGGAGTTATGGAAGGCTTTGCTGCCAAGCTCTGCTCTCTGAGTTTCTTAATTCTCTCGTTCATGGCTCATTCTCCAATCAGGACTGTAAATCCGTAAGACGTAAGGTCTCTTTTTATTTTCTCGAGCTTCTCCGCCGAGGGAGAGGCAAAATTTTCGGAAGGATTCCTTTTCTGTAATCCTTTATATTTCTCCATTCCCAGCTTATGGAATGGGAGGAGGCTGATCTGGCTGATTCCCTTCAGAGAGCGGAGGAACTCAGCTATCCGGGATAGGGTCTGCTCGTCATCATTGATGTTGGGAATGAGCGGCAATCGGATGACAATGTTCTTCTGTTTTTCGGCGAGTCTTTTGAGGTTCTCCAGGATGGCTTCGTTTGATTCGCCGGTGAATTCTTTGTGCTTCCCCTCGTCCATCAGCTTGAGGTCATAGAGGAAAAGGTCAACCTTGTCGGCGATTTTCTCCAGGACTTCGCGGGGAACAAAGCCGCAGGTGTCTACCGTCGTATGGATATCTTTCTTTCGGCATTGCGAAAGGAGCGCCTCCAAAAAATCAGGCTGAGCCAGAGGTTCCCCACCGGAAAAAGTGACTCCTCCGCCTGACTCCTCGAAGAAAATCCTGTCCTTTTCTATTTCGGCCATGACCTCGCAAACATCCACGCGGCGGCCGACAATTTCGATGGCTTGTGTGGGACAAACGTCAGCGCATATCCCACAAGCAGTGCAACGGTTTCTATCGAGGACAAGGATATCGGCAGTTTTCACGAGCGCCATCGGTTCGCAGACTGAGAGGCATTCAGAACATCCTTTCAAGCATCGCCCCGGTCTTAGCATGAGCTCCGGGCTGAAGGAATGTCCTTCGGGATTATGACACCAGAGGCAGTGCAGAGGGCAACCCTTGAAAAATACAGTGGTGCGGATCCCCGGTCCGTCATGGATCGAATATTTCCTGATGTCGAAAACTAGACCTCGGCTCATAAGATTGTCTTCATTTAGGGGCGTTATTCCAGAATTCCGGCGCTTTTTTATAGTATTGATTGATGTATTTTTCCTGGACTTTAAAAGACCAGTGAACATCGCGGATGTAGGCTGCCGCGTCGGCGGCTTTGGTCTTTTTTATGAGGTTCAAAAGCTCCTCGTGCTCACAGATCGAGGCCGTCTCCCATTCCTTGACAAAACCCTTCTTCCGGGGGAAGTCGTAAAGCCTTTTCTTAAGAGTGCGGACGATTCTGACCAGGTTTTCATTCCCGCAGAGGTCGAGGCAAACATCATGAAACTTGAGGTTTTTTTCGTAATAAAGGTCGAAATCGTCAGCTTCTATGGCCTTTTTCATCCCTTCAACCTGTTTTTCCATGGTCTTTATCTCGGGTTCTCGAATTTTCTCAAAGGCCAGGAGAAGGGCCGCGCTCTCCAGGGCGCCGATGATGTCATAATAGTTGTTGATATCTTGAAGCGATAGGATGTTGACGACAATGCCCCGCCGGGGGTAAATAGTCACAAAACCTTCCATCTCGAGCTGGATCAGCGCATCTCGCAGAGGCGTTTTGCTCACACCCAGCTGTTTGCTTGTTTGCTCCATATCAATCGCCGAACCGGGCAGGATTTTCCCATTGCGCATCTGCTCCCTGAGATAATCGTAAACCTGTTCTTTAAGGGATTTGAGGTTGAGAAGGGGCTTTTTATTCATGGTAAATAATCCTTATCTAATATCTAATATATTAGATATTAGAGCTCTTGTCAACTGAAATATTTTCTTTTTTTTGTGTATTTTTTGCGGCTCGCTTTCTCTTCGCTGTCATCGCGGG
>CAZKEW010000077.1:0-10494 GCA_964551885.1 uncultured Eubacteriales bacterium | reverse complement strand
CTCACTCCATCCCGGAGCTTCAGAAAATAATTACTTCCTCACCCCCTCGCGCCTCCCCTTATGCCACAAGTTATTGAGTAATTACTAACGTTTTCTCTAACTTGTGTCGTTTCATCACGTAGGCTTCTCAGAGGGAGATTGGTCCGTTTCTTGATTTATGTCTCCTGTCGTGCCAGGAGTCTACCGCCCTCGTCATCCCGAGCGCACTGGTGATCTCATAGTGCCTCGCTTAGGGCATGAGATTGCCACGTCGCTTCGCTCCTCGCAACGACGTCTCGACTGCGGCAACCCGAAGTGCGGATTCGCCCGCGTCCGATGTGTCGACTATGCGGAGGAACGGCTCCTTCTGTTTTCCTGCCGAACCCGCGGTTTCTGCCCCTCCTGGCCAATGCCCATCGGGGCAAGGTGCGCAAGTCAGAGGAAGGCCATCATAAGCTCATCATCGTGGAGGAGCAATGCCCGAAGATTCCCCGCCGGGGCTGGCCCGAGATGATCCGCAAGGTCTATGAGGTTGATCCTTTAGTCTGCCCCAAGTGCCGGGGCGAGATGAAGGTCATTGCTTTTATCACCGACTATTCCGTCATCGATCGCATCATCAACCACCTGAACCTGACCTTTGGGGCATCGAAGCCTCCCCCGCCGCACATCGTCTACCAGGAATTTCTTATGGCCGCAGAGGCCGGAACCGAATATTTTTCATGACTCTCACTCCCCCGAGAGGAGATGTCTGCCTGATTTTCGGCCCTTCGAGCGCCCAACCGGCTCCATGATCAGCCCACCGCGCCTCTCCGGTTTGCCTTGACATCCCCTTTCGCTATGATTGACCATCTTTCATGAGGGGTGGACGCCAAAATCGCTGTGAAGACGCACGCTCGGCTATCGCAGCCAAAAAGCAATTTCTTATCCCTAGGCGTGCCGGCAGGGCGCCGATTTTGAACGGGATTGCATAATTTCCCCTCATCCGTTATATTAAATTTATAAGAAGGAGGACAAAAATGAGAAAACACACGTTCATTTTCATTCTTGTCAGCGCAGGCTTGATCTTATCCTTCTCCTCTTCCTGCCTGAAATCCACATCGCCCGAAGAGCTCAAAGCCTCGGTGGAGATCGTTAACATCGAAACCAAATGGGTGGCAAAGACTTACATGCCCTGGCCTCCCAAGCTGATTCTTGTCCCGGTCATCTCCTTCCAAGTCAAGAATATCTCCGACAAGCCTCTCAACTACGTGAATTTCAATGCCATCTTCAGGTTCAAGGGCGGCCAGGAGAACGAGGGCGACAATTTTTTGGCGGCTATCCGCAAGGAGCCTGTGCCGCCGGGTGAGCTGAGCAAAGTCATCACCCTGAAAAGCAATTTCGGCGTTGAAGGCAAGAGCTTAGCCTCCTTCAAAGATAATCCGGAATGGCAACCCGGGATTTGCAGACTCTTTGTCCAGTCGAAAGGATCCATCCATGTCCTGCTCGGAGAATATGAAGTCTCTCGAACGATAGATTTCAAGGAACCGGAGCCTGTCGGCATGGAAAAGAAAGAGGAAAAAAAGGACTAAAAAGAAAGGACGACAATGAGCACAATCATTCCTTCTCGCCTCTTCCTCACCAAGGGCCGGGGCCAGCATAAAGAAAAGCTGGCCAGCTTAGAACAGGCCCTCAGGGACGCCGGCATAGCTCCGTTTAACCTGGTTAAGGTGTCGAGCATTTTCCCCCCCCACTGCAAACTGGTATCGAAAGAAGAAGGTTTGAAATACCTGAAGCCCGGCCAGATTGTTTTTCTGGTGATGAGCGAAAATTCCACCAATGAAGCCCACCGGCTGGTCTCCGCTTCGGTCGGCCTCGCCATTCCCAACGAGCCCGCCCATTACGGCTATCTCTCCGAGCACCACAGCTTTGGCCAGAACGAAAAAGAGGCCGGCCTTTATGCCGAGCAGCTCGCCGCTTATATGCTGGCCACAACGCTCGGCGAAAACTTTGACCTCAGCCAGATCTGGAATGAGGAGCAAGAGAAAAAAGTCTACAAAATTTCTGATGAGCTGTTCGTTAAGACCGGGAGTATCACTCAGACCACCAAGGGGAAGAAAGGAATCTGGACAACGGCTCTGGCGGCCGCCGTTTTTATCGCTTAGCTTTTACAGATTGAGAGGGGTTGGCTTCAAAATCTTGATATAACTCTTTTCTTTAAGCTCTTTTAAGAACTCTTCGAGCTTCTTGTTCCGCTTCTCCGAAAAAAGCTTCTCCTCGATGTCCTTTTTGGCTTCGTCAAAAGACATCAGCCGGCTTTCTTTCTTCTCCTCAAGCTTCAGCAAATACCAGCCGTTTTTTGCCTGAACCCAGGGCGCTATTTCGCCCACATTCAATTTGACCACCGCCTGCTCCAGAGCTTTGTCGAGCTCCCCCTTTTTGAAATGCCCTAAATCACCCTGGTTTTCTTTCATCGGGCTGTCAGAGTACTGGCCGGCTAACGCCTGAAAATCTTCACCGGACTGGACTTTTTCACTTATCTCTTTTTTCTTGGCCTCAAGCTCTTCCTTGCTTATTTCTTCGGACGTGAGATAAACGGCCCGAAGCTTGTATTCCTCAGGCTCGATGAATTCATCCGGATGAAGCTTGTAATACTTGACGGCATCAGCTTCATCGATGACGATGCTCCGGTCAACCTCGGAGAACAGCACAGCCTGCCTCAGGATATTGTCCTCGAGCTGCTTGAGAAACTGCCCAAAGTCTATCCCTTGGCGGCGGAGCTCCACTCTCAATTGCTCATCCGATTCGATGTTATTCTCCTTCTTTATGTTCTCTATAGACATCTTCACCTGTTCTGAGACGTTGATCTGCTTCTGCCGGGCCAGCTGCAGGAGAAGCAGCTCCATGATCATGTTATTCAGGATTTCCTCCTTGATCTTGTTATACTGCATCTCGAATTGCCCGCCTTGTAACTGTGACCTGAGCATTTGATAAACGGAATCGTGATACTGCTTGTACTGGGAAAGGGTAATGATGTCATCGTTCACAATGGCTACGATCTCTTCAACGACCTCGCTGGCGGCCAATCCGATCATGCTGAGCAGGATGAAAAGGGGGACAAAAGGCATGGCTTTCTTTCTCATCACTCTGTCCTCTGATAGGGAAAAGATAAATTCCAGGGAAAAACGGCCCATTCGAGGGTTTCCTCCAAGTCTTTGAGGTGGCGAGAGACCGCGGCCTTGACCTTCAGGTCTAAGAGCTTGAGCTTGATGGAGGAAGAAGCCTGTTCAAAAGGAATCCACTCCGGCTCATACTTATAATCAAGCCTGAACACATGAAAGCCATAGGAAGACTTCACCACCGGGCTTACCTCACCTACCCGCAGCGAAAAAATGGCATCTTCCAATTCCTGGGGGAGCTGGCCCTTTTGAAAAACGCCCATATCCCCCTCCTGAGAGGCCTCTGGGCCGATGGACTCTGCCGTGGCCAGGGCTCTGAATCCTTCTTCTGAAACCATTTTGGCTTTCTCCCAAACTTCTATCGCTTTATCCTCTGTCGGGACAAGAATCTGGCTGACTTCGACCCTCTCCGGGAGAAAGAACTCGCTTTTATGAAGGTCGTAATACCTCTGAATTTCGGCCTCGTCAACTTTAATGTCTTTAACGACCTCGTGGATGTATTTTTCGACCATCATCTTGTCAAAGAAGGACCCAGAATCAGATGCGAGAAGCGCTGTTTTTTCCTCTTCCGTCCAGGATTCTTCGGCCAGTTTCGCCAGATACTCCTTTTTTTCGGCTGGAGAAAGGGTGATCTTTTGATTCCGGGCTGCCTCGAAGAAGAGCTTTTCTTCTATGAATTCATCAAAGAGGCGGCTTAAGGTGAGAGTCTCCAGAGCTTTGGCGTCAGTTCCTACGGCATCGCGAATATATTTATTAAAATCGGCTTCTGAATAAACGGCGTCCCCAACTTGAAGGACAACTCGATTCTCATCTGGCTGACCTTCTTTTATGGAAGGCTGCGCTTCAGTCGAGGAATCTTTAGAGCGGCACTGGAAAAGCAGAAAAGCGCAAAGAAAAAGACCGGAAAGACAAAAAATATATCTGCCTCGAAAGCTTCTCAAAATCTTCATCTTCTATTATCTTTAATAATTTTAATTCATTATATTACATCCATATAACTCCTTCAAGATAGATAGCGTTTCATCCATCACGGCTGCGTCTGTTTCAGGGGAAAGTGGCAAGGTTAAAACCCCCTGAGGGGTAAGAGTCCCTGGATATTTTTTTAGCAGCCGGTTGAGTCCGGACAAATCAGCCAAACTGGACGGGAAAAACTTCAGGATAAGCCTGTTCCCGATTCTGTCGATGGCTTTGAGCTTGATCTTTTGAGCTACGTGCTTGACGGCCCCGTAGCGAAGGAGGTTCTCCACGCTCTTGGGCAGCGGGCCAATCCGGTCTTTGACCTCCTCTCTTATTTTTTCGACCTCGTCCAGGTTCTCGATGGAAGAGACGCGTTTGTAGAGGTTCAACCTCAGGTTGATCTGGGGGAGATAACTCTCCGGGATTCGGATATCCACACGCAGGTTGATCTCGCTCTTGACCTCCTCGATTTTCTCCCCCTTGAGCTCTTTAATCGTCTGGTCGAGCAGCTCCATGAAATAATCAAACCCCACGGCCTCCAAATAGCCGTGCTGTTGGGACCCGAGGAGATTCCCCGCTCCTCTGATTTCTAAATCCTTTGCCGCCAGCCGGAAGCCTGAACCCAACTCGCTGAACTCTTTCAGGGCCTTCAGGCGCTCTTTCGCCAGCGGAGTTAATTCCACGAAGGGCGGCACCAGAAAATAGGCGTAAGCCTGACGCGAGGAACGCCCGACCCGGCCGCGGAGCTGGTAAAGCTGGGAAAGGCCGAAGAGGTCGGCCCGGTCGACAATGAGAGTGTTGACCAGGGGTATGTCGATGCCGTTTTCGATGATGGTCGTTGAAATCAACACGTTGTCCTTGCCGCCGATAAAATCGATCATTCTTTTCTCGATCGCTGCGCTCGGCATTCTCCCATGAATAAAAGCGACCTTGGCCTGAGGGACGAGCTTCTCGACCATTTTGGCGATATCCTCGATGTCTTCGATCTTGTTGTGAATGTAATAGACCTGGCCTTGGCGGTTGAGCTCCTGTTTGATAGCCGAGGCGATAAGCTTGACGCTAAAAAGAGCGACAACCGTATGGATGGACAGCCTGTCCTTGGGAGGGGTTTCGATCAGGCTGATGTCTCTGAGGCCGGAAAGAGAAAGGTTGAGGGTGCGGGGAATGGGCGTGGCTGTGAGCGTCAAGACATCGACATTCGCCTTCATCTGTTTGATTTTCTCTTTATGATTCACCCCGAAACGCTGCTCCTCATCAACAGCAAGGAGCCCGAGGTCATGGAAGGCCACATCTTTGGAAAGAAGCCGATGGGTTCCGATGATGATGTCGACAAGCCCTTTTTTCAAATCCTCGACAATCATTTTCTGCCGGCTTTTGGGCTGGAGCCTGGTGAGCGCCTCGACTCTCACAGGGAAGAGGACCATCCGGTTGCGGAAGGTCTTCAAGTGCTGGCTGGCCAGGACCGTTGTCGGGCAGAGCACGGCCACCTGTTTCCCGTCCATGACAGCTTTGAAGGCAGCCCGCATGGCCACCTCTGTCTTGCCGTAGCCGACATCTCCGCAGACAAGGCGGTCCATCGGAGAATCAGATTCCATATCTTTCCTGATGTCTTTTATCGTCCCGAGTTGATCTTCGGTCTCTTCATACTCAAAAGTCTTTTCAAAATCTCCTTCCCAGATTCCCGAGGGGCTAAACCTGAACCCCTCGAGGGCTTTTCTCCTGGCGTACAATTCCAAAAGCTCTCGGGCCATTTTCTCGATGGCTTTCTTGGTTCGCTCTTTTGTCTTCTGCCACGAGAGGCTCCCCAATTTATCAAGCGGAGGCAAGGTCGAACCCACCTTAGAGTATTTCTGCACCAGATTCAAATCTTCCACCGGCACATAAAGCTTGTCCTCATCCTGGTAGGCGATCTCGATAAATTCCCGGGTTCGGCTATCCACCTCGAGCTTGACCAGCCCCCGAAAGACGCCGATGCCGTAATCCGTGTGGACGACATAGTCATTCTCTCTGAGGTCTTGAAAATGGGAGACGAACGGCCTGCGGGAGGGACGGCTGACGATGACCCTTTCTTCAGTCAAGATATCCTTTTCGGAGAAATAGGTTATTTTCTCCGGTGGATAACTCAACCCGCGCTCGAGATTTCCCAAGAGAAGCATGATTTCGCCTGCCCTGGGCGAAGCGAATGGACTCAACTCTTCGGCCGCTTTGACCCGGTTCTGGGTAAGAAGGCTCCGGAGTTTTTGCCTTACGGTCGGGTTGGAAAGATAAATGCCGCAGCGTTCCCTGACCCGCTGCAGCTTCCTCATGTATTGGAGAAAAAACGGAATTTTATTGTCAAACTTCGGCACGGATTGGAAACGGAAAAAGTAAGTTTTTTTTCTCTCCTGGGGGAGGAGCTCTCCAAATATAAGAGCGTCTTTCCGGATACGCTCCCAAGGAGCGGAAGGATAGATTTCTTCCGGGGAAAGACAGAAGACCTTGGCCTCCCGGAGCTCCTGGAACTGTTTCTCGAAATCTTCGCGGGCTTCATTCCACTCCCGCTCCACTTCCTCGGGATCAGCGATAATGTAGAGGGCGTCTTTGAGGTAATGGGTAAAAGGCACAAAATGGCTTTTGTGGAGCAAAGTTAGGAAGACGAAGGACGGGAAAATATCTCCGCTTTTCAAGGAGTCTAATTTCCCCTTCAGGTCGCGGGCAAAAGGGCTTTCTTTTTCCAGGGCCAGTCTCGCCCACTCTTCAAGAAAGCGCGCGGAGGCTGGAAATTCCCGGAGAGAGGGCAGCAGAATCCGGGACAATTTTGTCAAAGAGCGCTGGGTGGAGGAGTCGAATTCCCGAAGAGAGACGACCTCATCTCCGCTGAATTCAACACGGTAAGGAAGCTTTCCCCAGGGAGAAAAAACATCCACGATCCCGCCGCGCCAGGCGTATTCACCCGGAGAGGCAATCAAATCTTCCTTAGCATAGCCATATTCATTGAGGACCTGGAGAATCCTGTCGCGCCCGCAGCTCTGGCCCGTTTCAACCTCCAAGAAAGCGCTGTTCAAATCCTCAGGGGCTGGGAATGGCTTGAGAAGTCCGAAGAGATTCGTGATCACGAGGGAAGGAGAAGGCCGGGTGAGGTGAAAGAAAAATTTCGTCCTCGAGGAAACCGCATCCAGGGAAGGGAAAATTTCTTCATAGGGATTTTCAGCGAGCGGCGGCAGGATATCCACGGCCAAAGACATCGAGAACTGCGAAAAGTAGAACCGGCATTGGTCTTCAAGACGGGAGAGCGAGTGCCCGCCGGGTTGGATGAAGACGATTTTTTTCTTGATATTGCGGCTGAGGCAGGCCAGAAAGTAGGGCCTCGCCGCCTCAATTAGGCCCGCGGCCATCAGGCCTTTTTTCTCCGACCGGATATCCTGGAGAAGATTCTGGAATTCTTCGGTTTTTTCGATAAAATCGAGGCTCATCGGATTAACTTTACATTATACGTGGAGAAATGGACTTTGAAAATCACGACTTCCCCCAAAATTAGGCTTTAGAATCGGCTAACTCATTCTCTTTCTGGAAGATAGAGCGAAACACAACTGGAAAAGTAATAATTGGGGGAACTCCTCGGTCATCCGGATGTCTTGACACCCCTTTTCGCCATGCGCCACCATCTTTCATGATCGGAGGGTGGCCAAATCGCTACGAAGACCCAGGATCGGCCATCGTTGCCGAAAACCAAATTCTTTCTTATGCCAACAAAATGGGATTATGGAGGTGAACCATAACGACGTGGCTCTTTTCATCTGTCTAAAGAAAGCTAAAATGTGAATTATGAAGGAAGCTCATAGAGAAGGAACAGACCTCTATTTACCGCTATAGAAAAAATTTTGAGCGCCCGCAGTTCCGGGAATAGAGCAAAGATTTCAGGATACGACAGCAGTGGTTTACAGAGATAATTTGGGCTTGACGTCATTGCGGCCATCTATCAATAATTTTTCATCTATGTTAGAAAATAGTCCAGCGTCTATCAAGACTCTGTGACTTTCAAGAGTGTTAAAAGTAATGAATGAACATCGGGTTGTCGTTACCGGACTAGGTGTTGTGACCCCTATTGGCGTGGGGCTTGAAGAGTTCTGGAAGGGGTTGATAGAGGGCCGAAACGGCATTTCAAGAGTTACTCAGTTCGACCCTTCTGATTTTCGCTCTCAAATGGCGGCAGAAGTAAAGAACTTTAATCCAGAAGAATGGATCGACGGGAAATCTGCAGAGCGAATGGATAGGTTTGTCCATTTCGGCCTGGCCTCGTCGGCCATGGCGATCAAAGATGCCGGTTTAAACACCTTTGCCTTTGATGGAAATAGGGCAGGGGTCATCATCGGTTCCGGTATCGGGGGAGCAAACACGATAGAAAACGGGTATTTTAAGCTTCAAGAGAAAGGTCCAAAGTCACTCGGGCCCTTTTTTGTGTCCAAAGTACTCATAAACATGGCAGCCTGCATGGTTTCCATCACCTATGGTCTTAAAGGGCCTCTATCGGCCCCTTGTGTTGCCTGTTCCACAGGGGCAAATGCCATCGGAGATGCTTTTCGAATTCTTCAGAGGGGAGATGCCGATATCATGCTCGCGGGAGGTTCCGAGGCCAGCGTGAGCCCTTTGCCTTTCGCCGGCTTTTGCGCGACGCGGTCGATGTCGAGCAGGAATGATTGTATGGAAAAGGCGAGCAGGCCTTTTGACAAGAACCGTGACGGTTTTGTGATGGGGGAAGGGGCTGGCATCGTTGTTTTAGAAAGGCTTGAACATGCCCTCAGCCGGAGCGCCCGTATCTACGCCGAGCTTGTTGGCTATGGCAACACGGCTGACGCTTTTCATTTCACTGCTCCAGAACCTGGGGGTGATGGAATGGTCAGGGTCATGAGAGAGGCTCTCAGAGACGCGGGCATCGACCCACGGGAGGTGGGGTACATCAACGCGCATGGGACTTCCACCGTCCTGAATGATAAGATTGAAAGCGCAGCCGTTATGAAGGTCTTTGGCGACCACTGGAGGCATCTTAAGATCAGTTCCAATAAGTCGATGATCGGCCACCTTTTGGCCGCAGCCGGGGCAGTGGAATTCGTGGCCACTGTGATGAGTGTCTATACCGGCAAGCTGCCTCCGACGATCAACTATGAGGAGCCAGATCCCGAATGCCCTCTGGATTATGTGACCAAAGGAGTCGAATCGATCGACCTCGAGGTGGCTCTGAGTAATTCCTTTGGTTTTGGCGGGGGCAATGTTTGCCTTATAGTGAGAAGGTACAAAAATTAAAATGAAAATCCCCAAGCTTCAAATTGGAGGTATCATTGCGGATATACCGATTGTCCAGGGGGGTATGGGCGTGAGGGTTTCTCTCTCCTCGCTCGCCTCTGCTGTGGCAGAGGAGGGTGGGATAGGCACCATCTCGAGCATCGGCCTGGGAGATATAGAGGCTTCAAAGCTTGAATATGAAAGGATGTCTCGTGAAGCTCTAGAGGTAGAGATTCGCAAGGCAAAGAGCATGACAAATGGCCATATCGCGGTCAATTTCATGGGTGTGCTCAGCAATGTCGATGATCTGGTCATGACAGCCGTAAGGGAAGGAATAAAGATAATCGTATTCGGTGCCGGACTCCCTGTTAAGCTTCCCGGCCTGGTTGAAGATAGGTCCGTCAACCTCCTGCCCATAGTCAGCTCCGCACGGGTAACTGAATTAATCCTCCGCGTCTGGGATAAACGCTACGAAAGGACCGCCGATGCCATAATCCTTGAAGGGCCTCTAGCGGGAGGACACCTTGGCTTTTCCTTGGAGCAGCTCAGTCAACCGGAGAAATATTCCCTTGATAACCTTTTGCCGGAAGTTTTGGAAGCAGTAAAAGCATATGAGGATAGATACGGAAAGAAAATTCCAGTCATCGCCGGCGGAGGGATTTTCAACGGAAAGGACATAGCTCGGATGCTGTCCCTGGGTGCGTCAGGAGTCCAAATGGCGACACGTTTTGTCTGCACCGTGGAATGCGATGTCTCCCAGGAGTTTAAGCAGGCCTACCTTGACGCTAATGAAGAGGATATTGTCATCATAAAAAGTCCCGTCGGCATGCCGGGAAGAGCCATCCGGAACAAGTTTTTAAAGGACTTGGAAGTTTTGGAAAAACTTCAGATTAAGTGTCCTTACAAGTGCCTTTCAGCCTGTAAAGTTAATGAGGCGAAGTATTGCATTGCGCAGGCTCTTGTAAACGCTTACTTCGGGGATGTTGACCACGGCCTCATCTTCTGTGGTCAGAATGCTTACCGTATCGACAGGATCGTGACGGTGAAAGAACTCATCTTAGAGCTTCTCGCCGAACTCGAGGCGGCTTAAGTCAGTTTTATAGCATCAGCAATGTTGGAAAAAACTGGGATTGGCTACTCTGAC
>CAZKEW010000076.1:8291-10776 GCA_964551885.1 uncultured Eubacteriales bacterium | reverse complement strand
TAGGTCCGCAAGCGGAGAAGAAGGTAGAGCCCGGCCAGCCCGAAGATGAGGTTGGGCCCCCAGGACGACAAGAAGGCGCTCAAAAAATTCACATACCCGAGGCTCCAAAAAACGCCGAGGGCTCCCCAATAAACCATGGCAATGGCAATGCTGAGCCCCAAGCCGACAAGGGTGCCTCGTTTGCCCATAGAAAAAGCGAAGGGGATGGCGAGGAGCGCCATAATCAGAGAGACAAATGGAAAAGAAATTTTTGAGCTCAAGTCAACCTTGAATCTCGTGGTCTCAAACCCCATCTCCCCGACCTCGGCCGTGTACGTCTTGAGCTCCTGGTAGTTCATCAGGGCGGGCTCTTTCCACTCCTTGACGAAATATCTTGGCTCTTCGTCCAGCCTGAGGCTTATTTCCTTGAAGACCTCGAGGCGGGTCGCATCCTCTCCCGTAAAATCTCTTGACCAGCCTTTGAGGAGCGCCAGGTCACTTCCCTCCAGGCGCGCTTTCTCTGCGTATATCCTCCGCTCCAAGGACCACGTGGACAGGTTGAGGTCATAAACGGAAATCTGGCTGAAAACGCTGGCGATGGGCTCATAATAGCTGTAATGATAAATCCTGTCCTTTTTTTTGCTCAGCACCCAGCGGCGGTCGAGATAATTGTAGCTCCGCGCCGGCACATCGTTGATTCTGTTCCAAGTCTCTTCGGCTTTTTTATTGGCCGAGGGCAAGAGGCGTTCCTGGAGGGCAAAAGAAAAAAGGCTGACCAACGCGGCGATAAAAATAATCGAAAGGATGAGCCGGTAAACGCTGATGCCGCAGGCTTTCATCGCTGTAATCTCGTTGGACTTCGTCATCAGGCCGAGCGTTAAGAGCGTGGCGGTGAGGACGGCAACGGGAAGGCTGTAATGGACAAACTCGGGGATGCGGTACTCGATGTACCGGAAGAGGAGGGAGAGCGATTTATTGTGTTCATAGACATTGTCAATCCGTTCGAAGAAGGTGACGATAATCGAGATCGAGAGCAAGGCCAGAAAACCGAGGAGGAAGATGGCCAGATATTTGCGCATGATATAGCGGTCCAAGATATTGGGGAAGCGGAGCGAGAGGCGAGGCCAGCTCCAGGTCAATAATTTTTGGGTGTGCGGCGAAACCCGAACCCGGATGATGATGACTTTTTTTGTCTCCTTTCTCTTCATCAGACGCGAGGAGAGGCCCAAAAGCGGGGATTCTTTGGAAGACCTGGCAAAAAGATAAACGCCGGCCAGAAGGAAAAGGATATTCGCTCCCCATATTCCCAAAAAAGGCGAAATCCTGCCTTCCATGGCTGACTTCTCGCCGGCGGTGATCAAGATGTAATAAACGAGGATGATTCCCAAGCTGATGGTGAACCCGCTTGTCCTGCCGCCCTTTCTTGTGGAAATGCCCAAGGGAATGCCCATCAGGACAAAGATGAGGCAGACAAACGGCAGGGCGAATTTTTTATGGATCTCGACCCAATGGGAGCGGCCCTCCCGCTTATTCTGCGAGAGACCATGATCAATTGCTTTGAGGCGGATATCCGTATCGCGAGTCCGATTCCCCTCGGCCGCGAGCTTCTTTCTCTCCGCCTCAAGCCGGGCTCGGCTGCCTTCAATCCTTTTAACTCCGTTGAGCAATTCTCCGATATCCTTTTCTCGCACCCGTTTTTCACTGGAAAATTGAGCGAAGAGATTCTCGACGCTAATCTCCTCCTCGACCCGGTCAAAAAAAGTGATGCTGTAGCGTTCAGGGTCGTTCAAGGGCACAGTATGAATAGCCCCGTTGATTAGCTCAAGCGTGGCCCTCTTGGCTTCAGGAAAAAAATTTAGCCTCCCGGTGCGGGCCAAGATCGCTCGTGGCTCCCCGGGCGAATGGGTAAGATAGACAAAGATATTCTCCCATCTGTTTTCCGAAGTGATATCCTGAATAAAGATGACCGTTTGGGGAATGGTCTCGTTGAATTCCCTGGGGTTGATCTTGAGCTGAACCTTGGCCAGGACCGACTGGGTCAGGGTTTGAACCCATTTATAATTCGCTCGGGGAGCAAGATAAAGGGTCAAGAAGGACGTCACCAGCCATCCGCCAATAGCAAAAATGAGGACAGGCTGGAGAATCCGGGTATTGCGGATGCCCAGAGTTCTGAAGGCGACGATTTCCGAGTCGGAGGAAAGGCGGCTCAGTCCGGCCAGAATCCCCATGAGGACGGACATGGGGACGGCAAAAGCCAGGACAGAAGGGATGAGATAAAGAAAGATCCGGACGACGACCGGCAAAGAAACGCCTTTGGCGATGAAAAGCTCGGAGAGGAGGAAGATCTGGTTCATCAAGAGGACAAAAGAATAAATGAGCAGGCCGATGAAAAAAGGGGGCATGAGCTCCTTGAGGAGATAGCGGTCGAAGAATTTCAACATCCAGCTACATTTATAACAAAAAAGCGGCGCAGTTTCCAGAAATAGAAGACAGCATCTCTATTTCC
>CAZKEW010000076.1:0-8191 GCA_964551885.1 uncultured Eubacteriales bacterium | reverse complement strand
TATTTCCCGAAGAGAAAGAATGAAAAAAAAGGAGCGGCTCATGGGCCGCTCCTTCTATCGTCAATTGCGAGGCGTTTTGCTCGCGATGCCGGGCTTAGTACATGTCGCTCGGCGGGGTGGGATACTTGGGCGTCTTTTCCTCTTCAGGCATATCGGAAACCAACCCTTCGGTGGTCAAGAGCAACCCGGCGATACTGGCGGCATTCTGGAGAGCGATGCGCACGACCTTGGTCGGGTCGAGAATTCCGGATTTGATCATGTCTTCGTATTTCTCCGTCAGCGCGTTGAACCCCGTGTCCTGCTTCATCTCTTTCACTTTTTCGACGACGACGGAACCTTCCCAACCGGCATTGTTGGCGATCTGGCGCAGCGGCTCCTCAAGAGCTCTCTTGATGATGTTAATGCCGATCTGCAAATCGCCTTCGGCCTTGACCGCTTCCAGGGCTTTCTGGCATCTCAGCAGGGCCACTCCTCCGCCGGGAAGAATGCCTTCCTCAACGGCGGCTTTGGTGGCATGCATCGCGTCCTCGACTCTGGCCTTTTTCTCCTTGAGTTCGGTCTCGGTGGCAGCGCCGACTTTGATCAGGGCCACGCCGCCGACCATCTTGGCCAGTCGTTCCTGGAGTTTTTCTCTGTCATAGTCAGAGGTGGTCTCCTCGATTTGCGTCCTGATCTGTTTGATCCGGGCCTGGATATCAGACCCTTTTCCTTTTCCTTCGACGATGGTGGTGTTATCCTTGTCGATAACAACCTTGTTGGCCTCGCCCATCCAGTCCAGCCCGACGGTCTCGAGCTTGACGCCGATATCTTCGGTGATGACTCTTCCTCCGGTCAGGATGGCGATGTCTTCGAGCATGGCTTTGCGTCTGTCACCGAATCCCGGAGCCTTGACAGCCGCGCTCAGGAGGGTGCCCTTGAGCTTGTTGACCACCAGAGTGGCCAGGGCTTCGCCTTCCACTTCCTCAGCGATGACCAGCAAGGGTCTTCCCATTTTGGCCACGTTCTCAAGCAATGGCAGAAGTTCTTTCAGGTTGCTGATCTTCTTCTCGTGGAGAAGGATCAAGGGGTTCTCCACGACGCACTCCATCCTCTCGGGATCCGTGATGAAATAAGGCGAGAGATAGCCGCGGTCGAACTGCATTCCCTCGACGATCTCCATAGTCGTCTCTAAGCCTTTGGCCTCTTCAACGGTGATGACTCCGTCTTTCCCCACCTTGTCCATGGCCTCGGCGATGATTTTGCCGATGGATTCATCATTGTTGGCGGAAATGGCGCCGACTTGGGCGATCATCTCACCGCTGACATCCCGGCTCAGCTTCTTGAGCTCTTTGACGACTTCCTCAACCCCCTTGTCGATTCCTTTTTTGAGCAGGTTGGGATTGGCGCCGGAAGTGACATACTTCATTCCCTCGGCATAAATCGCTTGAGCCAGAATGGTTGCAGTGGTCGTCCCGTCTCCGGCCACATCCGAGGTCTTGGAAGCAACTTCCTTCACCAACTGGGCTCCCATGTTCTCCAAGGGATCCTTGAGCTCGACTTCTTTGGCCACGGTGACACCGTCTTTGGTGCTCGTGGGAGAGCCGAATTTCTTGTCTAAAATGACGTTCTTACCCCTTGGCCCCAGCGTCTCTTTGACCAAGTTGCTTAAGATGTTGACACCTCTGAGGAGGGCCTGTCTTGCACCTTCACCCAGCATAATTTGTTTAGCCATGTATCCTCCTTTTCTCCGAAATTATCCGACTTTCGCCAAGATTTCTTCTTCGCGCAGAATCACGTGCTCTATGCCGTCGATGTTGACTTCCGTTCCGCTGTACTTGCCGATGAGAACTTTATCTCCCTTTTTGACTTCGAGAGGGATGAGTTTCCCATCCTCGGCCATCTTGCCTTTTCCGACGGCGATGACTTCTGCTTCTTGGGGTTTTTCTTTGGCGGTGTCAGGAATGATGATTCCGCCTTTCTTGGCTTCTTGTTCTTCTAACCTTTTGAGAAGAACTCTGTCATACAAGGGTGTAACCTTCATGTAAACCTCCTTTTTGAATTTTTTAGCAAATAATATTTGAGAGTGCTAATTTTACATATAAACCCCCTCTTGTCAAGAGAAAAATTGAAAAATTAGCACTCTTTGACTTAGAGTGCTAAAAAAGCTTTTTTATCTTCAGGGCTTTGGCCCGGCTGTGGAGAGTATTGCGGTGGACTCCCATGGCCTGAGCCATTTTCGATTTATTTCCCTTGTATTTTTTTGATGTGGTCTCTATGAAAATTTTCTCGAATTCATTCATGGCATCCTTGAACTGGACTTCTTTCTCCACCATTTCTTTGATCATCAGTTCCAGTTTTTGGTGCAGGGTGAGGTCGCTAAACTTTTTCTCCATGTTTCCTCGTGCTTTCAATAATCTCCGTGTATGTTTCTTTGAATTTCTCCTTCAACTCCCTCGGGATGACCTGGATCATTCCTTTGGTCAACCAATAACAGTAAGGCGCGACAGTGGATTTCATCAAAGCCTTCTTATCCACCGGAAAAATGAGCATCCCAATGACGATCACTCCACAAATCAGAATGCCTTTGCCAACTCCCAATACTGCGCCTAAAAAACGGTCAAAAAATTTGAGCGGTCCGACCATCAATTTCGACAGCAGGAAGCCGATGAGCCAACTGACAGCCAATACGGCCAAGAAGATGAGCAGGAAGGCGACAAGATGAGACCACTGTTCCGAAACAAAGGCCCGGATGAGAAGGCGGGAGACATATTGATAATACATCGCCGCAAGGATCAGGCCAACCACAACAGCAGCGATCCCGACGATCTGTCTGACAAAACCCTTGATCAAACCTAAAATGAAACTCAGCAGCAATATCACTAATAAAACGATGTCCAACCAATTGGAAATCATTTAATATCTCCTCTTTTTTAACTCTTCCACCATCCGGTAATTTCCTTCTTTGAGGAAGCCGAAGGGAATATGAGGCTTGATGCGGCCGTGAAAATCCGAGCCGGCCGTAGCCACCAAATCCAACTCCTCGGCCAGAGCTTTGTAAGCTCTGATCTGCTCGGAATCATGATAGGAAGAAAAAACCTCAAGCCCGACGAGCCCCTTTTCCTTGAGGGTTGAGAGGTCTTCCTTGGTGGCTCGCTGGAAATAGGCACCAGGATGAGCGAGGACGGGAACCGCCCCGTCCTTGGAGACAATCCCGAGGACATCGACAAGGCTCACCGTCCTTTTGGAGACAAAGGCAGGTCCGTCTTCCATAAAATAATCTTTGTAAAAAATGTAGGGAGCAAAGAGGAGGTTTTGGCCCTGATAATATTTCTCCAAGGCTGGATTTTTTTCTTTGCGGCCTTTATCGATCAAGACCTGAGCGATGGTCACACCCAGAGGCGGCGTCGACTTCGATTTTCGATACACCTCTTCCCAGTTGATGTCAAATCCTAAGTCTTGGAGCTTGGCGATGCGCTCCTTGGCTTCCTCGACCCGGGCTTGGGAAACCTTGTTCAAAATTCTCTTCAAGGTCCGGCTTTCCCAATGGATAAAGGGCAGAAGAAGATGGAATTCTCGGCCGCTAAAAAGAGTCGTTAGCTCGACGCTGGGGATGAGTTCGACACCCAGTCTGTGACTTGCCTCCAAAGCCTCCGGATAGGCCTCCACGGTGTCATGATCGGATATAGAGATCGCCCGAAACCCCTTTTCCTTCGCCAGCTTAAGGAGATGAAAGGGCGTGAAATCTCCATCGCTGCTTTTCGACGAATGGATGTGGAGGTCTACCCGTTCGTTGGTCACAATTCTTTCCTTCCCGTGAGCAGAGAGAAGATTTCAAAATACCTTTTGGCGGTCTGTTCGATGATGGATTCCGGAAGGGCGGGCGGCGCAGACTTTTTGTCCCAGGTTGTGCTTTCGAGGTAGTCCCGGACAAACTGTTTGTCCAAGCTCGGCTGGGATTTCCCGGGCGCATAGCTCGCGAGCGGCCAGAAGCGCGACGAATCGGGGGTGAAGATTTCGTCAACCAGGATGACTTCATCCTTGCCCAGCCCGAATTCGAACTTGGTATCGGCGATGACGATCCCCTTGGAGAAAGCGTAGAGAGAAGCTTTCTGGTAGAGCTTCAGGCTGATTTTTCTAATTTTTTGGGCCAATTCGTTCCCCACGGTTTTCTTCATTTCTTTAAAGGAGATATTCAAGTCATGCCCTTCTTCCGCCTTAGTGGCCGGCGTGAAGATGGGGTCAGGGAGCTGCTCGGATTCTCTGAGGCCAGGCGGAAGCTTGACGCCGCTGGTCTTTCCTGTCGCCTTATATTCTTTCCAGCCCGAGCCGGAAAGATATCCCCGGACTACGCACTCCACAGGGATAACCTGCGTTTTTTTGACGAGCATGGACCTTTTTTCCAGAACATCTCTGTATTTGGGGAGCGGCGGCGGAAAGTCTTCGACTTCGGTGGCCAGCACATGATTGGGGCAAATGTAGGAGGTGGAATCGAACCAAAATTTGGAGAGCTGGGTCAGAATTTTTCCCTTATTGGGGATCAAAGACGGTAAGACAAAATCAAAGGCCGAAATCCGGTCTGTGGCCACGATCAGGAGCTTGTCATCGACTTCATAGACGTCCCGGACTTTTCCTTTTTTGTGGAGCCGCAGCTCCGGGATAATTACTTCGGAAAGGGTTTTTTCCATAGTAGGTAAAGCATAGAAAAAATAGAATGAAAAAGCAACTACTCTAACATCCCGATGAAGCTAAGCATTCGCCCTGTTTTATTTTTATCACGGCGGTAAGAAAGGTAGTTTTTGTCGCAATGGGTGCAGATATCCACGACGAAGATATTTTTTTCCCTGACCCCCAGCCCGAGGAGTTGGATACGGTTAGCCTTCCTCAGGTCTAAAAGGTGTTTTCCAGGGCGGTCAGGAATGGGACGGAAAAGAGAATCGGAAAACTCCTCAGCGGCAAAACTCCTGTGCACATCCTCACCAACCTCATAGCAGCCGCCTCCGATGCAAGGGCCGAACGCAGCAAGCAGCGCTCGAGGATCAGATCCGTAATGGTTCTTCATACCAAGGACGACTTTTTCCAGCGCTCTCTCGAGTGTTCCTTTCCAGCCGCAGTGCACAGCCGCGATGACACGCTTGGCCTCGTCAACGAGAAGGATAGGGAGGCAATCTGCCGTTTTGATGATCAGGAAAAGACGGGGAAGGCCAGTGACCATGGCATCGCCCTCTAGATCTTTCTCTGGAACTTTATCGATGACATGGACCACATTGGAATGGACCTGCTTGAGAAACAGGAGCTTAAAGTCCCGCCCCTCTTCCCTTCTCGCAAAATCTTCCTCTTTCCAGTAAGCATTCCCAAACCCGTGATAAAGGAAGGGAATGCGGTCGAGCCGCGGGATCGTGATCAACTGTTTTTGGGACACAATTATTTGTGCGATATAATACCTAAGTGCCCCGTTTCATAGATGCTATCACATATTATTGAGGCGAAACGGGGCACTTCCACAGGGGCTAACGCCCCTATGGCGCTCCAGAATGCTCCTCCTCGTCGCCTTCTTCCGCTGTAACCCCGTCAGGGGGGCCTACCCCCCCGACACCCCCCCAAGTGCGCCCTCCGGAGATATTGAATACGTTACCGTATTTACGAAAGGGCGCACTAAGGTCGAGGCTGTTTTTTGTCCTAAAGCCGCGCCGCCATCTTGTTATAATCCTGCCAGATTTCATAGGGCATGTGGGGGCCGAATTGGCTTAAAAATGTCTTGATGTCTTCGAGCTCGGATTGCCATTCGCCGGGATTAACCTCGAAAAGTTTCTGCAGGTTGCTCCTGGGGATATTCAACCCTTCGAGCGGAAAGCTTCGGAGGTCGGGAACCCATCCCAAGGGAGTCTCTTTGGCACTCGCGCGGCCGTTCGCCCGGTCCACAATCCATTTCAGGATGCGGATGTTCTCGCCGAACCCGGGCCAGAGAAACTCGCCTTTTTTGTTCACCCGGAAAGCGTTGAGCGAATAAATTTTTGGAGGACGGGAAAGGAGCCTTCCCATGCTGATCCAGTGCTTGAAGTAATTGCCCATGTTGTAGCCGCAAAAGGGAAGCATGGCCATCGGGTCTCTTCTCAGGACGCCGACCTTGCCGGCAGCGGCCGCCGTCGTTTCCGACCCCATTCTGGCTCCCATGAATACGCCGTGCTCCCAGTTGAAGGATTCGGTCACGAGCGGGATGAGTTCCGAGCGCCTTCCTCCTAAGATGATCGCCGATATGGGAACGCCTTTGGGATTGTCGTATTCTCGGGAAAGCGTGGGGCAGTTATAGATAGAGACCGTAAACCGGGAATTCGGGTGGGCGGCTTTTATCTTCTTGGAACTATCCCAAGGCTGCCCCTGCCAGTCGAGGAGATGCTCGGGCACGGCGCCGTCCAGCCCCTCCCACCAAGGCTCATTGGTGTCCGTATTGAGACCCACGTTTGTGAAGATCGTGGGGTAAAAGTTCGAGGCTTTGAGGGTCCTCACCATATTGGGATTTGTCTTCATTGACGTCCCGGGCGCAACCCCGAAAAAGCCCGACTCCGGGTTGATAGCATACAGCCGGCCGTCGGGACCGATATTCAGCCAGGCAATATCGTCGCCAAGTGTCCAGACTTTATATTCGGGAAGCGCGGATTCGAGCATGGCCAGGTTCGTCTTGCCGCAAGCTGAAGGCATCGCAGCGGTGACGTAAGTCACATTTCCCCGGAGGTCCTCGATCCCGATGATGACCATGTGCTCGGCAAGCCAGCCCTGTTTATATCCCAGCCAGGAAGCGATTCGCAGGGAGAAACACTTCTTGCCGAGGAGAGCGTTTCCCCCGTAGCCTGAGCCGACACTCCAGACGAGGCTTTCCTCAGGGAAGTGCATGATCAAGCGCTTGTTGGGGTCGAAATCGCCGACCGAATGGATGCCCTTGACAAAATTCTCGCCGCTTCCGATTTTATCAACGATGCGCTTTCCCATGCGGGTCATGATTCTCATGCTGATGGCGACATAAGAGACATCCGTGACCTGGACGCAGGCTTTGGCAATGGGCGAGTCAGGATGTCCCATCATATACGGCAGGACATACATAGTCTTCCCGCGCATGGCGCCTTTGGAGAGCTTGGTCAGGGCTTCCTTGGCTTCTCTGGGATGCATCCAGTTATTGTTGGGCCCGGTAGCCTCCCGGTCCGGATGGCAGACGTAGGTGAGGTGTTCCGTCCGCGCCACATCGGTAGGGTGGCTCCGGTGGAGATAGGATTTGGGCCAGATTTTCTGGTTGAGCTCTCGGAAAATATCATTCCGGCCGATTTTCTCTTCTTTCATCCCCATTTCGATGAGGCGGCGGGCTTCTCCTTCTGACCCGTCGCACCAGTAAACGTGTTTCGGCTGGAAGAGGCGGGCCTGCTCTTCCACCCATTTTTCCAGCGGTGTCGCCATAGCGTGGACCTCTAAAAAGACCTTTTTGAAATAAAAGCCAAAGTCTTCCACATTTTAACAGATTTTTGACGAACTCTTAACAACTTTAATAGTGGAATTTGCTTGTGGTCGCGCGAGATTGCTCTCTGCTGCGCTTAGAATCCTTGCTGCTGACTACGAAAAAAGCATCTCGAAGGAGATGATGGATGTCAATGCAGCCGAAATGGAAGCGTGGATAGAAAATCTCGGAATAGGCATAATGCCTCGAGGCTTTGGCTGGTTCAAAAAAAAGGGGCGGCGGAATTACCCGCCACCCCTGAATTTCCGATCAACAAAAGAGCGCAGACTGAAGTCTGCGGCTACCTTTTAGAAGATCAGACGGATGCCGAGTCTTAACTGACGCGGCCGGACGATGCTGTAGAGCTCGTGGCCATCTGTTGATTCATAATAGTTAGGGTCGCCCTGCGAGAACCAGTCATAGCCTATCCGCGTGCCCCAGTCGGTGATGGTATCGGCGTTGAACACGTTGAAGACATCGAGTATAAACCCCAGCCTATATTTACCGGCCAGGGTAAATATTTTTTCCAGCCTCAAATCGAGCTGATAATCCACTGGATAGTGGTAAGAGCCGCTCGGCTCGGCGTAGAAAGTTACCCGGCCCTGAGCCAGCCTTTTTGTCCTGTAGCGGGTCGTCCAGGTGTTGCCGGTAATGGCCCGGAAATAGGCGTTGAAGGCGATGTCGAAGGGCAGGATGTAAGTCCCCTGGATTTTGAGCATGTGAGTCGGGTCA
>CAZKEW010000075.1:0-10796 GCA_964551885.1 uncultured Eubacteriales bacterium | reverse complement strand
CCCTTTCCCTCTTCGTCCTGGCGATAAGCTCCGAAGCTCTGTTCTTTTCCGCGCGGAGATCTTCGACCCGCTTCAAAATTCTCTTACGGTCTTCTGCCAGCACGATCAATTCATCGAGGTCGAGCCGGAGGCCCCGGCTGGCCATTTTCTTGAGGACATATTCCCTGTTTTCGAGGACAAATTTCAAGTTTAACATTGGGGCTGATTATAACATAACTCCAATTATTTTTAAAAAACGGCCCTATTCGGAAGCCTCCCTGGCTCCGAAAGAAGATGGGGACGGTTCTCAACGAGAACCGTCCCTGAAGGGTATTAATTTTTTGTTGTGTAGGAGGTCGCCGTTGTGTATATTAAGAAAAAAAACGATGAGCCGACGTTTAGCCGCCATCGCCTCCCGGATGGACAAGCTTTATGAATTCGACCGCGAGCCGGTCTCCTTGGAAAAACTCCAGTCCGGCGGAAAATTCGCCGGCCTTTTTGCCGGCGAGCATGTGGCTGCAACCGAGTTTGTCATCGGCGCCTTTTTTGTCCTTCATGGTGTAACGGCGCGAGATTTGCTCATCGGGCTTCTTATCGGCAATCTGCTTGCAGTGCTTTCCTGGACGTTTATCTGCGCTCCGATCGCTGCCCGAACCCGCCTAACGCTTTATTGGTATCTGAGAAAAATTGCTGGGCCAGGCCTCACCTTTATCTATAATCTCGCTAACGCCATCCTTTATTGCATCCTGGCAGGTGCCATGATTGCCGTCTCGGCCACGGCCATCGGACTGGCGTTCCGGATAAAAACCCCCTCACTCAACGACGTTTTTCCCAACAGCCTCGGCTGGGTCCTCTTGACCTTTGGCATTGGGGCCTTGTTCGTCATACTGGCAATTTCGGGTTTTGAAAAGCTCAGCCGGTTTGCTGAAATCTGCTCGCCCTGGATTTTCATCGTCTTTATCGCCGGCGCTGTGGCTATGCTTCCCCGGCTGGGCGTTCATCCCCAACTTGATAATTTTTGGGAAATCGCCAAAGCCAAAATTTGGAACGGCACCCCCCTCGCAGGACAGGAAAAATTCAGCCTCTGGCATATCATGTTTTTTGCCTGGTTCTGCAACCTAGCCATGCACGTAGGTCTCTCCGACATGGCCATCTTTCGTTACGCCAAAAGATGGACCTATGGCCTCTATTCAGCGTTCGGGATGTATCCCGGCCATATGCTCGCCTGGATCTGCTCCGGGATCATGGTCGCCGCCGTGGGCCGCGAGATGAACCCCGGGCTCATGGCCTATGAGGCTGTTGGGCTGGCCGGAGTAGCCGGTGTCCTTTTTGCCGGCTGGACGACAGCCAACCCAACCCTCTATCGGGCAGGGCTGGCCCTCCAGACCATCTCTCCTAACTGGCCACGCTGGAAAATCACACTGGTGGCGGGATTTATCACCACGATCCTCTCTTGTTTCCCTATTTTTTTCATGAAACTGCTCGACTATGTCGCCATCTACGGGCTTGTGCTCATGCCCATCGGGGCAATTGTCTTTGCCGAACACTGGCTTTTTCCTCTTCTCAAAATTGAGCCGTACCGGGCCGAAAAATATGGCTGGCTCTTCAATTGGAGGGCTTTGGTTGTCTGGGCCGGAACGCTCTTAGCCTGTTTCTTTATGCCGTTTCACCTCTTCTTCCGCTGGCTTCCCGGCTATTTCATTGCACTCGTTTCTTATATTCTTCTCCAAGCGATAGGGAGAAAGTAAAATGCAGAAAACAGTATTAGCACTCTTCTCCCTGGCAAGTTTAAGTGTCTGCCTGCTTTCTGCAGTTTTTTATTTTTTGGGACGTCTCTCCGGCAAAGGCTTTAAGCTTGTTTTTTTGGCAGCTTCAGTCGGCTGGTTCGTCTTCGCCACGCTATGGGCGAAGAAAAGAAAACGAGCGTGACCGCCTATTAGGCCCGGGAAATGTCATTCACCTGTGAGTTCGAAGGTGAATCGGCCTGAGCCGACTTTGATGAGGAAACCTGCCGCACTTTCCTCAACTTTATTTATACCCTGAATTCCAGAATGAAATCCCTGGCTGTCCCAAAGGACTTGACCTCCCTCCTTAATGACGATGTTCTTTAGGTTGAATTTCGGGAGGATAACTTCGGCTTCGCTGCCCACAGGAATAGTCGCCTCAAGGCGGACTCTCCGCTCGTCGCGCGCCCAGGACGATGAGACGACTCCCCTCACTGTGCGCACTGACCCGGCAGCATACCGGAGGTCTCTCACCATCTGAGGCGCGACACGAATTCTTTCAAACCCAACCGAGTCCGGAGCCAGGTTGATCCCCGCCAGAGCCTTATAAAGCCAGGCTCCGATGCTCCCGAACATCGGATGATTGTGGGAATTCATCGACGGACCCTGCCGTAGCTGCCAGAGTTCCCAGAGAGTTGTAGCGCCGTTCTCGATCATAAATCCCCAGCTCGGGTAAGAGGTCTGGGTGGCGATATCGTAGGCCAGATCGGAATTATTCGCTCTTGTTAAAAGCTCCATGATATATTTTGTCCCGATAATGCCCGTGGTCAGATGGGAGTTATTCTTATAGACGATGTTGTCAAACAGGTTACCCCAGACGGCACCGCGCCCAGACTCCGGGACTAAATCCAGGAAGAGCGGCAGAGCGTTGGCTGTCTGGGTGCCGTTGGCATAGCTATTTGTTTTCGGGTCGAAGTACTCTTTATGGAAAGCCGTTTTGATTGCGTCGGCCAGGACGCTGTAAATTTTGGCATCCTGGTCCTTTCGCAGGACTTTAGCCATTTCAGCGAGAATTTTAACATCATAAAAATAGTAGAAGGAGGAGACGAGACTCCCCGGAGTTTTTTCCACAGCCACCCAGTCTCCGTAATAGCTGAACTTGACCAGGCCATTTTCTTCGCGCGTTCGCAAGTACTCCACATACTTCTTCACGCCCTCATAGTGTTCTTCCAGGATACGCCTGTCGCCGTAATACTGATACATATACCAGCAGATGAGCGGATAGGCCGTTCCCCAGGCCGGGTCGGCTGGCCGTGATCCCCAAACGTGCGGAACTGTATCCGTGATCGTTCCCTTCTCATCCTGAACATCACGGATATCGCGGAGGAAATTGGTGTAAAAAGCAGCCATGTCAAAATTATACATGGCTTCTTCGGCCGTGCCCTGGGCATCACCCATCCAGCCCATCCTCTCGTCACGCTGGCAGCAATCCGTTGGGATGCTGTGGAGGTTCGTCTTCTGGCCCCAGACGATGATCCGCTGCAGGCTGTTCAAGACGGGTTTGGAGCAGGAAAAACTCCCTGCCGGATCAACTGCTGTATGGACGACTCGGCCCCGTATCACATTCACCGCGGGAACTCCAGGATACCTTGTCAATTCGACATAGCGGAAGCCGTGATAGGTGAAGCGGGGCTCCCAGACTTCCTCTCCTTTGCCCTTCAAGATGTAAACATCTTCCGCCCGCGCGCCGCGGAGGTTTTCCTGGTTGATCATTCCATTATCATAGAGGAGCTCGGCAAAACGCATCTTGACCGTCGTGCCGCGCGGCCCCCGGACCCGGAGCTGAGCCCAACCGCTCGAATTCTGCCCCATATCGAAAACGTAAACGCCGGGCATCGGACTCGTCATTTTCAAAGGTACGAGCGTGTCTACAACGCGGATTGGCGGCATCATCTGCGAAGAGAGCTCGCCTTTGGGTCCGCTTGCAGCAGCGAACCCACTCCACCGGCTATCATCAAATCCGGGGCTGTCCCAGCCTGGGGTTTCCAACCGGGCATCATATGTTTCGCCGTTGTAGATACTGTCGGAGACAATCGGTCCATTCATTCCCTTCCAGGAGCCGTCCGTCACGGCTTCGATTTTGCCTCCGTCTTCAAGCTCGATATTCATCTGAAGGATAAGCGCGGTTGACTTGTACCATCCTTGGCCGAGCATTACGGCTACAGCATTTGCTCCAGGACGGAGATAATCTGTAACGTCATAGGTGACATAAAGAACCCTTTTATCGTAAGTCGTCCAGGCCGGGTCGAGGACATTCCGCCCCACCTTTCTTCCGTTGAGCCGAAGCTCATAGTAGCCGAGCCCGCAGATATAAGCCCTCGCGCGCGCGATTTTCTTGTCGAGGTTGAATTCTTTGCGCATCTGGTTTTTTCCGCTGATCCACTTTCCCTTCCAATCAGAGAGGGAAAAAAGCCCCGTGTCGAAATGCGCGACCTTGCTGAAGAGGCTGGGCCGGCCATCTTTATCCCAATAGCGCACTTTCCAGTAGTATGTTTGGCCGCTCGCGAGCGGCTTGCCGCCATAGACCACCTGCGCGTATTCCGATGAATTGACCTTGCCGCTCTCCCACATGTCTCCTTTCTCTGCACTGGGAATCGCCGAAACAAGAATTTCGTAGGCCGATTGGCTTTGACCGCGTTCGCTGTGCTCGAGCACCCAAGAGAACCGCGGCTTCTGGACATCGACGCCGAGCGGGTTCGTCAGGTATTCGCAACGTAGCTCGGTCGGCGCTTGCGGGCCTTGCGCCTCCTCAAGCCCTGCAGCAAAACAGAATGCCAAAGCAAGAAAAATTCCCAATGTTAGGAAACAAAAGTTGAGAAAGGGATTCATGATGGCCTCCTTTTTGAGGGAAATTTATTTTGGCCATATTTTATCAAATCGAGAGAGCCGATGGAAAGCCTGTCTTTAAAAATGGGGACGGTTATCGTTGAGAACCGTCCCCATTTTTTGGCCGTTGTTTCAAGAATGAAGACCTGACCCCGTGAAATAGGTTTGACAATCGCCACGGGGGAATTAGAATATACACAGATGTTCAAGAACAAGCTGGTCTATATTCTTCTCTCTGCGGCGATCTCAATCGCGCTGCTCTGGCTCTTGTTCTCCCAGATCAAAACAGAGGACATTGCCCAGACGATCTCTCGAATCTACATCCCCGCCCTTCTCGTTTACATGGCTGTGGCGCTCATCGGCGCATGGCTTCGCGCCTGGCGTTACAAGTGGCTTCTCCAGCCTCAGCCTATAAGCTGGGGAAACATCCTTTTGGTGACGTTCATCAGGAACAGCCTCATCGACCTCCTCCCTGCCCGGCTTGGCTCACTATCTTATATTTACGTCCTCAATAAGAGGCTAAATTTTTCTTTTGAGAAAGCCACGTCTACTTTTGTCCTGGCATTTATCCTCGACTTCCTGACCTTGAGTCCGTTCCTGGTCGTGGCTGTGTTGGCCGTGGGGCTGGGAACGTCTTCGATATCCACCGCAGCGCTTCTTTGGATCTCGCTTGCTTTTTTTGCCATCGTCTTCTTTGTGTTCTGGAAGGTCATCCCCATCTCTCGATTCCTCCTGATGATCTATCAGCGCCTTTTGAGGTTACTGAAAACCGAAAATAAAAAAGGCGCGCGAGTTACAGTAGAAAAGTTTCGCGCCACGATCGAAAGCCTCTCCCTGATCAATCAGAGAAAAATCTATTTTCCCATTTTTGTTCTCTCGCTTTTTATCCGTCTGGCCAAATACATCTCTGTTTATGCTTTGTTTTTTTCTCTGCTTCGAAGTCACGGCTTCGCCCTTCACGAGCTGAGCTTCTGGAAATTCATTTTAGGAATAAGCGGCGCAGAATTGACCTCAGCCCTCCCGGTCAAAGGCCTAGCCGGGTTCGGGACATGGGAATCGGCCTGGGCATTGACTTTCAGGCTCATGAACTTTGATCCCCGCCTGGCCATCATTTCAGGAATAGGAGTTCATCTCCTGACCAATATCTTCGAATATTCCTTGGGGATTGCCAGCATTCTCATCCTCGCTTGGCCTTATCTCAGAAAAATAAGAAACAAAGATGATCGCTTTTGAAGACCGCTTTCATCTCTCCAAGACAGAACTGGGAAGAATCCTGAATACCGCCCTGTCCAAGGGTGGAGATTTCGCCGAGGTTTATCTCGAATACAGGATCTACAGCTTCATCAACATGGAAGAGGACATCATCAAAGAGACCGCGGAAAGCGTCAGCCTCGGCCTGGGAATCCGGGTTCTATCGGGTGATATGACGGGATACGGATACACGAATGACCTCTCTTTCGACAAGATTAGTAAAACAGCTCTCTCCGCCTCATCCATCGCTTCAGGGGAAGCAGGCAGAAATGCTCTTCGATTCACAAAAGTCAAACCGAAAGCAAATGTTTATACCGTGAGCCATCCCCTCCACTTGACCGAGCTGAAGAAAAAAATTGATTTAGTCAAAGATGCCTATCTCGCCTGCCAGAAAAGCGATCCTAAGATCAAAAAAGTAAAGGTCCTTTTCCAGGACTCAGTCCAACATGTCTCCATAATAAACTCAGACGGCTTGATCGCCGAGGATGCCCGGCCGCAGGCAAAACTTGTCTGCTCTGCGGTCGCTCAAAAGAAAAATCGAAAGGAATTCGGGTTTTCTGGAGGGGGCGGAAGGGTGGGCCTTGAATACTTCAGTCAAGTCTTCACTCCTCAACAGATAGGCAAAGAGGCGGCTGAGGAAGCCTTGAAACTTCTCGAGGCGGTCGAAGCGCCTGCAGGTGAAATGCCCGTCGTTCTTGGGCCGGGGCACAGCGGCGTCCTCGTCCATGAAGCTGTCGGACATCTCCTCGAGGCTGACTTTAACCGGAAAAAGACTTCCATCTTCTGGGACAAGATGGGGAAAAAAGTCGGCGCGCCCCTTGTGACTATCTACGATGACCCCACCAGGCCTTCTTTCCGGGGCTCCTACAACATCGACGATGAAGGGGCTGTTCCAAAAAAAACTCTCCTCATCGACAAAGGCATTGTGGCCTCGTATCTTCAGGACAGGTTATCGGCGCGCTTGATGAATCTTCCCCTCACCGGGAACGGCCGGCGCCAGGATTACACCTGCACCCCCATCCCCCGTATGTCCAACACCTATGTCGAAAGAGGCCAAGACGACCCCGAAGAAATCCTCAAGTCGGTGCGCAGAGGCATCTATGCGGAGAAATTCGAAGGCGGCCAGGTCGAAGACTCGGGAAAATTCACCTTCACCATAAGCTCAGGCTATCTCATCGAGGAAGGCCGGCTGACAGTACCCATTAAACAAGCCACGCTCATCGGCACGAATATCGATATCCTCCAGAAAATTGAAATGGTCGGTCATGACCTCGCCTTCGGCTTGCAGACAGGGACTTGCGGAAAGGAAGGACAGGAAATCCCAGTGTCAGACGGCTGCCCGACGATCAAGATTTCTCTGATGACGGTGGGAGGCCAGGCATGAAGGAAAAAGTCCAGTCCGACGAGCTCAACCGACTTGCGGAAAATCTTGTTTCCTTCGCCAAATCGAATGGAGCAGATGAAGTCGAGGTCACTATCGCCGACGGCAATGAGTTCAGCGTTGACGTCAGGCTCGGCAAGATCGAAAACCTCGTCGAGGCAAGCTCAAGGCACTTAGGCCTCAAAATCATCAAGGACATGAAAACAGCTTATGCCTCCTCTTCTGACCTGGCCAAAGAAACACTTAAACATCTCATCAGGAATGCCATCCAGCGGGCGGCATTCGGCAGCCGCGATGAACATGCCGGTCTTCCGCCTCATGTTCCTGAAAAAATCGACATCTCTTCTTTAAAGCTCTCCGACCCCGAAATAAGAGAGCTCGACGCAGCCAAAAAAATCCAGCTTGCCCTGGAGACCGAACGGATAGCCCTCGAGGACAAAAGAATCACCAACTCCCATGGGGCGAGCTTTGTGACGAATGAAGTCAAGACTATCCTGGCCAATTCCAGGGGGTTTATCGGGACTTACGATCAGACCTTCTGCAGTCTGAGCGTCGGGCTTCAGGCCGGCGGGACGGACGATAAAGTCGAGGACTACTGGTTTTCCGCGGAAAGATTTTTCAAGGACTTGGAGACTCCGAAATCGATAGCCCAAAGAGCTGTCGAAAGAACGGTCCGGCAGCTCAACCCCCGAAAAATTCAAACCCAAACCGCGCCTGTCGTCTTTGAGCCTGCCATGACGGCCTGGCTCCTGGGCTTTTTGTTTGCCTGTGTCTCGGGAGTGGCCGTTTATCAAAAAGTCTCTTTTCTCGCTGACAGGCTGGGCCAAAGAATCGGGAATGAAAAAATCAACGTCATTGACGACGGCCTGATGCCGGGAAAGCTCGGGTCGAGGCCTTTCGACAGTGAAGGCGTCCCCTGCCGGCGAACACCAGTTATTGAGAACGGCGTGCTCAGCAGCTACCTCTGCAACACGTATGCCGCGCGCAAGCTGAACCTTCGATCCACCGGCAATGCTGACGGCACCGGCGTCAGCCCGAACAATTTCTACCTCGTCCCCGGCTCCGTTTCTCCTCAAGACATCATCTCCTCTACAAAGAAAGGATTCATCCTTATCCGAACGATCGGCCACGGCCTTAATCCTGTGACCGGCGATATCTCGAGAGGGGCTTTTGGGTTGTGGGTTGAAGACGGCGAGATCGCTTATCCTGTTTCCGAGGTCACCATAGCCGGAAACCTGGAAAAAATCTTGAACCGGGTCGAGACGGTGGGAAATGACCTCGAGTTTCGCACCGTAGTCTGTGGTCCGACGATAAAGATCGGAGAGCTCACTGTCGCCGGCGAATGAGGTCAGGAAAACTTATTGAAGTGAACGATATCCTTTAGGTTTCTCTTGGGAACGTGAAGGACGTCTTCGTTATCTTTCCAATATTTTACCGAATCTTTTAACTCCTCGAGCAGAGGATTCTCAGCAGGATAGCCGAGGGCAAGGACACAATCCACTTTATAGCCCTTAGGAATTCGCAAGATTTCAACAACTTTTTCTCTGTCCACAGAGATCAGCCAGCAGGTCCCCAGTCCTTCCTCCCAAGCAGTTAGAATCATATTCTCCATGGCGGCGCCGACGTCATATTCATAGCCTTTTTCCCGCACGCTTGAGTTGACCAAAGAAATAATATAGGCCATGGGCTCGTTCCCGGGTTTAGGGTTGCCCTCGGGCGCGATGTATCCAGCCCAGCGCAGGCATGGGAAAATTTTTTTTCGCGTCTCATCCTCATCGACAACGATAAATTCAAGAGGCTGGAGATTGCTGGCCGAGGGAGCCAGCCTTGCCGCGTTGACCAGCTTCTCAAGAAAAGACCGGGCGATGGGAAGAGGTTTGAATTGGCGGATTGTCCGGCGCGAAACGATGATGTCGTCTAGACTCATCAGGATTATCCTTGAGCCAAAATAGCCTTCAGCTTTTCGGCATACACCCGGCTTGGCTCATCCGGCGCAACAAAGTCGATTTCCTGGGGACCTGAAATCCCCAGCCCGAGCTCAACCGCCCTTTTGATCTGTTCCTGCTCAAATATCTTCGTGTTCATGATGGCGTCGTTCGAACCGAGTTCTTTCAATACGGCCACGCCCGCAGCATCCACGGCGATGCGGTCAGTGCCGCCGACAAAAACGTCGGCCTGGGCTTTCTTGCCCGTGGAAGGGCCGCCGTCGACAAAGGCCTCAAAGCCATCCATGACAATAAGCTGAGGAGCATAGCCGGCATTGATCTCGGCTATCATTTTTCTCTGGTCAGGCGACCGGTGAAGCTCGCGCATCAGCCTTTTGGGCGTCACTCCCACCGAGAGCTTCAAGGACATCGTTATGACTCCTCCATATTGGTGAGTTTTCAGGCAGCAGGTGGAAATAAGATATTCGGCCTCGACGACCGGCTTGGGGATAAAAAAACCCTCCGACCAGTGATTTCCCGGAGGGTTGAAATGAACCCAGTCCGCTTCCGGAAGCTCCTCGAAATTTAAAACATCAAACCCGAGTTCCTTTGCCAGCGCCAATATCCCCTTGTCTTCCATGACTTTTTGGGTCAGGGGCGGGCCGCTCCTCTCCCCGATCGTTATGCCTGCTGCGCCCCGGCCCTTAATTTCCTGGATAAGCGCAACGAGAGTGTCGTTATGAGTTGAGGCCGGAAAAGGATCGGCGGTGTTGAAGTTCGGCTTGATAAATACCCTTTTCCCCTGCATCGAGGGAGGGTTGATAAGCTGCAAGATCTCTTTCACGGCCTTCTTTCGATCCTGGGTCTTGATGAGAGCGACCTTGGTCTTCTTCTCGGCGCTTTCCGCCGCGAGGCTCCCAAGCCGCAAGGCCGGCACAGCAGCCAATCCGGCAATCGAGGTTTTGATAAAATCGCGTCGCTTGATGGAATTGTTATTTTTTTCGCTCATTGTCTTCCCCTTTATCGAGTTTCAAATTCTATCATGTCCTCAGAGCGCAATCAACTTTTTGGGCGAAGGGGCTCTGAGGGTGAAGAGAATGTTGAAGAGGAAGAGGAATGCCCCGGCAAAAAGATACATCCTGCGGTAGCCGAAGAGGTCGGAAATCCAGCCGAAGAAAGGCGACCCCAGGCCCATGCCGACATCAAAAAGGGAAAGGTATAGGCTGAGGGCTAAGCCCTTGTTCTCGCGGCCGAGGATATCGATGATATATGTGCTCAGCGCGGGAAAGATCAAGCCCTGGCCGAACCCGCCGATAAATCCCGCGAGGAGAAACATCCAGGAGCTGTGGACTTGGGAAATCAGAAAGCAATTCAGGCTGATGATGATGGCTGAAGGGAAGATAACCTGCTTCCGTCCATAGCGGTCAGAAATGTCGCCAATCCACAGGCGTGTCATGATGGCGGCGGCAGAAAAAGTCACAAAAAAAGGCCCGATTCTTTCAATAGGTATGGATTTCCCGAAAAGAGCGATGAAATAGACAACGGCGCTCCTCACGGCTCCGTGAAAAATGGGCAGGGAGCCGATGAGAAAAAGGGTGAACAGCGAAAAATTCTTCAGAGGATTGGCTCCGGATCTTTCTTCAGGACGGT
>CAZKEW010000074.1:7996-10821 GCA_964551885.1 uncultured Eubacteriales bacterium | reverse complement strand
ACGAGGAACTGCCGTTGTAAATCTTGCCGTCGCGGAGCTCGACCGCCCGGTGAGCGACCTTGGCCAGAGACGGGTTATGGGTGACGAGAAGCACAGTCAGCCCTTCTTCCTCATTTAAGCGTTTAATGACATCCCCGATTTCTTGTGTTCTTTTGGAGTCGAGATTTCCTGTCGGCTCATCGGCAAGCAAGATCTCCGGCTTGTTCACGAGGGCGCGGGCGATGACCACCCTCTGCATTTCTCCGCCCGAAAGTTCGCTCGGACGGTGGTGGATGCGGTTTTCGAGGCCAAGAAAGCGGAGGATTTCCACAGCATCCTGGGCCGCTCCCTCCTTTCTATAAAAAGTGAAGGGAAGGATGACGTTTTCGAGCACAGTCAGCGTGGGGAGGAGATAAAATTTTTGGAAGATATAGCCGAAAACTTCGCGCCTGATCCTGGTCAGATCCCCTTCAGACAGTTTCTTTTTCTCTGTGAAGATCGTCCTTCCTCCCAAAACGAGGGTTCCGGAGGTGGCATTGTCCAGGCAGCCCAGGATGTTGATCAGGGTCGTTTTGCCGGAACCTGATGGCCCGACAAAAGCGACGAATTCTCCTTTGCGGACCTTAAGAGAGATGTTATTGACGGCGGGGATTTCTTCGCTCCCGCGCTTATAAATTTTTTTTATGTTCGAAGCTTCAAGAGTGTATTCGAAACTGCTCATCTTATTCTCCTTCGCTGCGGATGGACTCGAGCGGCCTCACCCTGGCTGCGCGCCAGGCGGGGTAGAGGCCGCTGACGATCCCGATTCCCAGGACCACCGCCATTGTCACCAGGGCAAGCCCGGAGTTGACCGCCACAAGGCTTCCTGTCGGCGTGTAGGGGAGGAGGCGCCGGATAAGAACTTCGGTGATCTTGGAAAGACCAAGTGAGAAGGCAATGCCCAGCGCGCCGCCCAAAAAGCATAGGATAATCGTCTCCACCCAGATCAGCTTGAAGACATCCCAGGGCATAGCGCCGATGCTTTTGATGATCCCTATCTCCTGGAACCTCTCGAAGACCGACATGAGAATCGTGTTGATGACGCCCAGCATGGCAATCAGGATGGCGATCAGGGCGATGGAGAAGACCATCATCTTGGCCGTCGTAATAAGGTCCATGATGGTCTGCTTCACCTGGGCCAAGGAGACGACTTGAACGTCGGGCAGGTCATAGAGGTCCTGCTCGACCAAATTGATGTTGGCGTCTTTTTTGACCTTCACGCCTACACCCGTCAGCTTCCCTTCCATTCCGAATACATTCTGGAGCGTTTTGATCGGAACGAAGATCGTGCCGTCATCCTGCGTTCCCGTGCGGGTGAGGATGCCGACCACCTTGAGCTCGATATTTTTTTCAGGGATGAGCATCGAGTCTCCGACCTCTCTCTGTTCCAGCTCGGCGACCTCGTAGCCCAAGACCGCTTCAAAACCCTCCGAGTTTGTAAACCAGGCCCCTTGCTTGAATTTCAGGAAGGATTTCATCTGGGGATAGGTGGATGGGTCGATCCCAAGGTAGGCCATGATGCCGCCGCTTTCTCCTTTATTGGGGTCGAAAATGGCCTGCATGAGCATGGGCGTGACCTTTTCCACCTGCGGATGCTCGAGGATGGTTTTGATTACGGATTCGCCTATATACCTGAGCCCTGTGCCGCCCTTGAGCATGAGTGTGGCAGCCTCGTAAGGGCATCCCTTGGCTGTCACCAGCACCTGGAAGCCCATGTTGTCGATATCCTTGTTCAGGGCCTGTTCATAGCCGCGGTTAAAACCGAGAAGGCTCACCAAAACCCAGGCGGAAAGCGAGATGCCCAGGAGAGTGAGTCCGCTGCGGATTTTTTTCCGCAGCAAATTTTTATAAGCCACCTGATAAATTTTCATCTTGGTCCTTCTCCTTTGGCAAAAAATTTCAAGTATTTGTTGCCCAGAAGAAATTCATCCACAAGGATCAAATTCTTTTTCATCGCCCGAAGTGTTGCCCGGAAGTCAGACTCGGCCTCGGGAGCTGGATTCTTTATGCTGGCCACGCGGCTCCGCCCGGTTGTTTGCCCAGACACGACGTCGTAATTGTAGAAGTCCTTTAGGTTGAGGCCGACGAACTGCTGACCGAAGCTCGCATCGCGAAGGCTCTTGGCGTACTGGGAGGTCAGCTTCTGGAAATAGAAAGCGCGGATGTTTCCTTCGAGGTCCAGCCCGAGGAAGACCTGGATTCCGCCATACTGCCCTTTTTGGTTGACCCCATGAATATAGCCGATGAGTTCTTTGCCGCGGAAGATCTGGTACATGGTGTAGGGCACATCGATAGTCTCGAAAAGGCCTTTGAAGGAATCGCCCAGGCGCTGCTCAATCTGGCGGAGCAATTCCCCTCCCCCTTTTTGGGCTATGGAGACGTAGATGGTCTTGTAACCCGTCGATTCAGGAAAAAGGCGCTTGACATCCCGGTCCGGGTCATTCAAATCGCATCCCACAGCGGCCAGGAGAGGCCAAGCCGCAAGATAGAGCAGCAAATAAAAAGACAGAATGTTAAAATGGATTCGACGCTTATTCATTGCGGTTTCCTCATTCCTTAGATCAAGATTCTTCGGTAAAAGTAGACCTGGAATATTAGGCGTGAATCATGCATCTTTTGGTCATAAGCATACATGGTCCGCACTGTCAGGTCGCTCGTCGCCGAGTAGGCGAGGCCTGCTCGAAAATCAAACCTCGTTTCTCCGACCTCTTTCAAGACAACAGGTTGAACTTCGAGTTTCAGGCGGCCTTCCTCGAGCAGGCCGAGGGCCTTCTTGTGCTTTCGCAGGGCATCGCCGAGCTGCCGTA
>CAZKEW010000074.1:0-7984 GCA_964551885.1 uncultured Eubacteriales bacterium | reverse complement strand
CCGAGCATTTCGAAAAGCAAGGGGTCGGGAGAAAGGAGATGGTATCCCATCGTGTCGAGAGTCTCGCCGTAGGCAGCGGAAAAGCCCACGCTGTAGTTGTCCTGGTTGAGGACTCCGTAGGAAATCCGGCCTGAGAGGAGGTAGTTGCCTTTGAAATAAAGGGGCATTCCAGAGCCCATGGTCAAGGAAATCCCCAGATTACCTTTGGAAAAATCACGGCTTAGTCCCACTCCCCAGTCCCGGTCAAACCCGTACCCGTTAGTGGTCAGTGTTTGGAGAAGGGAACCATGCGTATCGAAGAAGGAGGAAAGCCCGAAGGCCGGCCGATTATGGCCGACCCAAAGGTCTGCTATCGGCGCCTTATACTTAAAATAGGCGTTATAGAGCTGAGGTTCGAGCGTCTTTTTGCCTTCGGCATTAAGGGCCAGTCTGGCCTGGATGGCCAGGACCGCAAAATCGCCGGTCGCCTTGGAAAAACGCTGCACGTAGTCGAACCCCAGGCTCGGTTTCTGCATGACCTCCATCTGGTCTTGCGAGTAGAAGATCAGTTTATCCCGAGCGCTCGAATAGCCGGCGACCCCCTGAGCCTCAAGATAGAAAAGGGAGCCCTGCGCGAACGCCAATTCAGCGCAAACGAGAAAAAGCAGCAAAGAGAGAAGCGGGATCGTTTTAGACATTGAACCGGAAAAAGCCGTGAAACACAGGGGTGCCGTCCTTGAGGAAAGTCAATTTCACTTCCCATTCTCCACGCATGACGATATTGATGGGCAAAAGATAATCATTCTTTTTGTTCAGTTTGAATTCCTGGTCCCCCGAATCATGGGCGCCGCTCATCGTGGGCATATCATACCGGCCGATGAGCGCAAAGGAGCTGTTCTTCTCTCCTGCTTTGTCAAACACTTGAACTTTCAGGATAACTGTTCCCATTTTGGGCTTTTCGCTGAATTCATAGGTGAAGTAAAAATTGTCATCGATCTGGCATTTTTTTCCCGGCGGCGGAAGCTCTTTATCCTCAGAGGGTTGAGCCTGGAGAGACGGCGCAAACCCGGAAGAGCCTGCGGCCCAGGAAGGGGCGCTTCCCAGAATAACAAGAAAGAGCAGGCCAGCCATTATTTTCTTGTCCCAAAGATGTTTCAGAGACATGTTTACCTCCTCGGGTGGGTTGAATTCGCCCTTTATCTTATTATTTCTATCGGTACACTAAACATTATACCAAAAAGTTTGTCCTTGATAAAGAGAGTTGATAAATCTTAAGCCTATTTATACACTTTAGGTTATGAATAAAACTGGAGGCGGCCTATAAGAGAACTTCTGGTAATCGGCATCTGCCTTCTGTTCCTCTGCCTTTATCTTTTCTTGGAACGCTTGATCCTCGCGCGGCAGCGGAAACGCATTCCCTTGCGGATTGCCGTGACCGGGACGCGAGGAAAATCGACGATGACACGGTTCATCGCTGCTTCACTAAGAGAGTCCGGCTCTATTGTCCTCGGCAAGACGACCGGCTCAAAGCCGGTCATCATCCTTCCTGATGGGAAAGAAGAGGAAATCGCCCGAAGAGGCCTGCCGACCATCCTCGAGGAGAAAAAAGTATTAAAACGGGGAGCGAGCCTCGGTGTGCAGGCGCTTGTCACCGAGCTGATGAGTATCCAGCCCGAATCAAGCTTTGTCGAGTCGCGGCGGATTCTTCGGCCGCACATCCTGGCCATAACCAATGTCCGCCTTGATCATATGGAAGAAATGGGCCGGACAAAATCGGAAATCGCCCGCAGCCTGGCTTCAGCCATTCTGCCGCAAGCGACAGTTTTTATCGCCGATGAAGAATTTTATCCGGAATTCCAGAGTGCCGCCGATAGGGTAAAAGCAAGGATTGTCCGGGTCAGGAAGAATGGGACTGGAGAATGGGACAAGTACGAAGGAATTCCCCCTTTTTTTTATTTTGAAGAGAACCTGCATCTCGCTTTAGCTGTCTCTCAATACCTCGGTGTCGAGAGAGAAGTCGCCCGGCGCGGGATAGCCAAGGCTGAGCCTGATTTCGGAAGCCTCAAGATTTGGGAAGCCGAGCTCGGCGCACCGTCCTCTCCTTGGCTTCTTGTCAGCGCTTTTGCGGCCAACGACCCAGAATCCACCGGCCTCATCCTGGCTCGTATCAAAGACCAGATTTCACTCCCAGACAGAAAGCTCGTCGGGATCCTCAATTTCAGGCAGGATAGAGGCGGCCGGACCCTGCAGTGGCTTGACGCCCTGGAGAAAGGTTATTTTTCAGATTTTTCCAAGCTTTTTTTCATCGGTGCCCATGTTCACTCGCTGAGGATGAAGAGGAGATCGAATTCGGTTCCGGCCCTCACTCCGCTTGCCGCCAAGTCCCCAGCCGCTATCATGGACAAAGTCGTGGAGGGAGTTAGCAGCGGGGCCATCCTTGTTGGCCTAGGGAACATGGGTGGCCTTGGAGCGGCGCTCGTCGAACACTGGGAGAAAATAGGGAGGCCTTATGGACCTTGAGACGGTTTTCATCGGTATTGTAGTTGCTCTCCTCTATGCTGAAATCACGGGTCTTTACCCCGGCGGGATCATCGTTCCCGCTTTTATGGCCCTCTCTCTTGACCAGCCTTCACGGGCCCTGGCGACCGTTCTCGCCGCCTGCCTGAGCCTGCTAATCTACAAGGGGATCTCTCGCTATTTCATTCTCTTCGGCAAACGCCGTTTTGTCATGATGCTCCTTTTAGGTGGTTTCTGGGCCCAACTCTGGCTGCTTCTTGCGCCCTCATTATTTTCTATTCCCCTGGAGCTTAGGGCTGTCGGGTTGATCATCCCCGGACTCCTGGCCAATAACCTGGAGAGGCAAAAGTTTCTTCCGACCCTGGCCTCACTCGTAACCGTTGTCGTCATCACTTACTTTCTGGCAAACCTGCTGAGGATGGTGAAATGAAAATAGCTGCCGCGCTTCAAAGGCAAAAACAGGAAGCGGCCATCTACGCTCTTTGCGTTTTGAGCCTTCTGTTTTTTGCCCTCATCCGGTTCATCGCCATGAAGCCTTTGGAGATAAAAGAAGACATGCTCAGGGCCTCTGCCCTAATGAAAGAAGCGACAGAGACGGTGAGACGCTGCCGGGAAGCGAAGGGCATTCCCGTTGACAGACAGGCGGATGTGAATCTATCCGGGCTCATCGGCCTCGAATTGTCGCCGATAACCACGTCGCTCGGGAATCTGGAGGCGAAAAGGACGGCCACAAACCCCAACTTTGCCGGACTCGTCGTTTTTTTGCTGAACGAAGCGGGCGTTAAGAAAGGAGACGCTATTGCGATCGGAGCCTCAAGCTCCTTTCCTGCGTTGATTATTGCCTCATTGTGTGCGGCCAAAACAATGGAACTCAGGCCTCTTTTGATCTGTTCTCTTGGAGCTTCCCAATGGGGAGCCAACAACCCCGATTTCCATTGGCTCGATATTCATAATTGTCTTCTCGAGGCTCGCGTTGTGGATGCTGATCCGGTCGCCCTATCCCTGGGAGGTGAGGGCGACGAAGGGAAAGACATGAGCCCCGAGGGCCGATCTCTCCTCATCGAAGCGGCCAAAAAAAGCCATATAAATTTTTTAGATGAGCCTGATTTAGAGAAAAACGTTCGGGATCGGCTTCGGCTTTTCGGGGTTACCGCCGGTGAGAACAAAATCAAGGCCTTTGTGAATATCGGCGGGGGTTACGCGAATATGGGGACTGATTCAGAGATCCTGCACGTCAATCCAGGGCTTGCAGTTTTCCGGAAGCTTCCTCCTCCGGAAAAGCGCGGCGTCATCTTCGAGATGGCCGCCCGCAAAATCCCGGTCATCCACCTTCTTTATATCAAGGGCCTCTGCGAGCGCTACGGGTTGCCTTGGGATCCTGTCCCTCTGCCGCGCCCCGGAGAAGGGGCGATTTATGAACGAAGAGCCGCCTCCCGCCTTCCTTTTCTCATCATCGCAGGAGTTTACTTATCTTTAGCTATTCTCTTTATTGTTTTATCTTCTCGTTATCATGACAGCTATGATGCACTGGTAAGACTCTAATTTGTCGCGGTCTTGGCAGATTCCCCTCTCTATCCTGAGAATCCCCAATGGATAATCATCCCAGCGGTAGAGGTTGAGATCATTGCGCGAACCTGTAATCGAGGCCAGCTCCGGGACCGGCTTCTTGACCTTCGGGAGCCCCAAATATTCCAAAACGCGGTTTAGCGAGTAAACGTCTTTGATATGAAAATATTTTTGGTTCGGGTCCATTGTCAATGAAAGCTTCGGCCCCGGGCTTTCAAAGGTATAGCGGACAAAACTGATCCTTCCCGAAACACCTTCGTCTTTGTAATAGACATAGTGAAGGGGCCTCTCGGGGAAGAATATCTCCCTGATCTGAGTTTTAATGTCGGCAAAAGTAAGCTTCTCGGATTTTACATTCTGGAGATAGATAAAGGCCGCAAGGAAAATGATGCCGAGAAGAATAGTCCGGAGAAGATTCTCTGTTTCTCGCTTCACCACCACCCTGATCAGCCAAATGACACATAGAAAGAGCAAGGCGAGGACAATATATTTTAGGGTTTCTACGTTAATCTTAGCCTCCTAACATTTCCTTGGCAGTATTTTAGCAAAAAACCGGGTTTTTTTCTTTACTTCTTCTGCCAAAAGATTAAAATGAGTTTTTTTAGGAGGATTTTATGAAAAAGAGTGTCATAATCATGTTAGGGCTGATCCTCTGTTTTGGCCTCATTTTTGCTCAGATGTTCCGGCCGTCTCTTCCGGAGACACTCCTTCCCCTAAGCGTTCTTCAGGATATCATCAATGAAGCCTCGGGAGATCTTGCCCTGCAGAACGAGATTTTTCTCACCGCCGTCAACAGGAACAGGCTGCCCGAGGAGTATGCGAGCACCTACTTCGAGACGGGTTTCATCCTGAAAAAGCTCAAGGAGTATGGAATAGAAAAGGCTGAAATTATCGACCTGCCGACCCGGTCCTCGACTACCTGGGATGCCGAGATGGCCGAGCTGTGGATCACAAAGCCCGAGCTCCGGAAGATTGCCGACCTCAAAGAAATTCCAGCCTCCCTCTGTTCCGGGAGCTCTTCCACGGACACGACCGCCGAGCTTGTCTATGTCGGGCCGGGAAACCGGGAGAATTTTTATCAAGGGAAAGACGTTAAAGACAAGATCGTCCTTGTCAGCGGCCCCCCTGAAATGGCCAGACAAATGGCTGTTGAGAAATTCGGCGCCTTAGGGCTCATCGGGTATTCTTCGAGTCATCCCGAGTTTGACCCTGACCAGGTCGGCTGGGGCAGTATTCGCGCCTCTGAAAAAGAGAAGCAGACCTTTGGTTTCATGGTTTCGACAAGGCAAGGCCAGGAGCTGCGTGACTTGCTCGAGCGGGGGATGAAGATTGAGGTCAAGGCCGTGGCGAAAACGCAGCAGGTTCCCTATAAAGAGCAGATGGTTTCGGCTGGCTTGCCGGGAAAGGATTATCCGGAGGAAGAGCTTGTCTTCAGCGCCCATCTTTTTGAGGGCTTTGCCAAACAGGGGGCCAATGATGATGCGAGCGGCTGTGTTGCCATCCTGGAAACGGCTCGAGTCATCAAAAAGCTCGTCGATGAGGGCAAGATACCTCCGCTTCGCCGGTCGATCCGTTTTCTTTTTGTCCCGGAAATTTCCGGCACAGCCGCTTACATCAAGAAATACCCCGACATTGCCGAGCGATTTTTTGCTAATATCAACGAAGATATGGTCGGCGAGGCCCTCATCAAGAACAAGTCTTTCTTCAATCTGGAAAGAGCTCCCTATTCGCTGCCGTCGTACCTCGGCGATGTCCTTGAGTCCATTGTGGGATGGGTGGGAGCGACCCAGAAGATATCTGAGGAATATCGGGGGAACGTCCCCTCCATCGTGTCTCCCACAGGCACCAAAGACCCTTTCTATTATGCTTTTACGCCCTTCACCGGGGGAAGCGACCATATTGTCTTCCTGGACGGTGGTGTGAGAGTGCCTTCAGGCATGTTCTTATGCTGGCCCGACATGTGGTACCACACGAGCGGAGATACCCCTGACAAGTCAGACCCGACCCAGCTCAAGAGGGTTGTCTTTATTTCTACCGCCGCGGCCGTTTTTCTGGCGAATGCCGGGCCTGTGGAGACACAGAAGATGATCGCCGAAACATCGGCGAGAGCCCTTTCCAGGCTGGGGACAGAGAAGTTAAAAGCCCAGAAGAAGGTCATGGATGCAGAAGCCAAGAGAGTCCACGAGGCTTATAAGGAAGCCTTGAATGTCGTCAATCAGGCTGTCGACCGAGAAAAGGAAGCTCTTTCTACGATCCGCTTCTTCATCAAAGGGGATGCGGCTTTGGAGAGCCATCTCAGGGCAAGAATAAAAGGGTTCGAAGATTTCAAGGCACCCTTTCTCCTCGAGGTGGGGGAGATATATAACCTTCGCTGCCTCAGAGAAAACGTCAAGCCCCAAAAGCCAAGCCTGAGCCAAGATGAAATCCGCTTGAGCAAGCTCATACCCGTCCGGACCGAAAAAATGCGCGGCTACTTCGACGCCCGGGAATTCTATCAGAAAATGAGGGAGATGAAAGAGCTTCCCTCTTATCAACTGGGAAGAGCAGAATACGAGGTGAGAAATTTCATCGACGGCAAGCGCAGCATCCTCGATATCAGGAACGCCGTGGCGGCTGAATACGGGCCCGTTCCACTTAAAGGTGTTGAAGGTTATATCCTTGTCCTCGAGAAAGCGGGTTTCATCAAAATCCAAAACAAATAGTTAATAATGGGGACGATTCTCGATGAGAACCATCCTCTCTCGGCTTAGACATATCATAGGGCGATGGAGGGAAAAAATGATATATCAAAGACACGCTTCTCTATCGATCTTTTTTATGCTTTTGGCTTTTTTGTGTTTTCTCTCAGCTAAACTCCCTGGTCAATCAGCGCCGCAAGCAGAGGAACAAAAGCCTGAAGTCATTTCACTCCTGGGGAAAAAGCTCTATGCCACACCGGCTCAAGGCGAAGAACTTGTCAAGCTCGAGAATGACCTTAAAGAGGCGCTGAAAGCCGTTGAGGCGGACCCTGAGAACCCTGAGAACATCATTCTCTGCGGACGGGCTCTGGCTGCTTTGTGGCGCTATCACGAAGCCATCGATGTCTTCTCCAAGGGGATTAAAATTCATCCCGACAATGCTCTGCTTTATAGATACCGCGGCCATAGGTATATCTCGATCCGTGAATTCGATAAAGCTGCAGCCGACCTGACGAAAGCCTCCCAGCTCAACGGCCGCGACTTTGACATCTGGTATCATCTGGGCCTGGCCCATTATTTGGAGGGCGAGTTCGATAAAGCGCGCTCCGCTTATGAAAACTGCCTGAAAGCAGCCGAAGATGATGATTCCAAAGTCGCCGTCTCCAACTGGCTTTATGTCACTCTTCGCCGCTCCGGCCTGAAGGAGGAGGCGGCCAAAATCCTTGAGGGGATTACGGAAGGGATGAAAGTCGAGGAAAACACGTCCTATTACAATCTTCTCCTTTTTTACAAAGGCTCGAAGTCAGAGGAGGAGAGCATGTCTCAGGCGGAAGCCTCCGACTTAGACATCGCCACCGTGGGCTATGGAATAGGCTGCTGGCATCTCTATAACGGCCAGGGTGAGAAAGCCCGCGACTATTTTGAGAAAATCATGACCAAGCGCTACTGGCCGGCTTTTGGATTCATCGGCTCGGAAGTCGAACTTTTCCGGATGAAGTCGGCGAAGTCTTAGCCCGCTGCAGGGCCATCCAATTTTCGTAGAACTCACCCAGGTTTAAACAATTGCTGACAGCATGTGCCGGGTAATCATTATCTATTATTTTTTCCTTATTTATTACGAACGGAAAAAGGGTGTTGTCAAGATGGCAACGCCGGAGAAAGCGCAAATTTCATAAAAATCTAGCTGCTGCCTGCCTTGCTCTATCATTCAGCGAGGGAGATTCTTCGGGATTCTCTCTAACTAC
>CAZKEW010000073.1:0-10990 GCA_964551885.1 uncultured Eubacteriales bacterium | reverse complement strand
AACAAGATGCGGAATCCCGAGCCGCATGGCCACCTCATGAGCGTCTTTTGTCGACTTCCAGCCGCAGCAGCTTCTTAACTCGTCAGAGCGGCAGAGCTCTTTTGGAAGAGAGAAAAGATTCATGGTGACCCCGATGACGTCATACCCTTTTTCTTTGAGGAGCGCAGCCGCTACAGAGGAATCTACTCCTCCGCTCATAGCCACAATAACTTGTTTTCGCTTCACTCTTTTATTCCTCTCCCCGGCTATAGCATAGCAAAATTTCCTTTTCATCCCAAATAAGACTCTTCCCAGATTTGCCGATAAAAAGAGAAAATATTGATACTATTGTCATTGCAAGCGACCGAAGGGAGCGCGGCAATCTCACAGCAAGTTGTTGAGATCGCCACGCTTCGCTCGCGATGACAGAATTCCATCGGCAATTTTGGGCTTTTTTTATGTTGACATGTCTGAGAAGGCGTGTTAGATTTCCTCTATCTTGGAAGCGAGGGAAGATACATGAAAAGAATCATTTATTTCTTCTTTTTGGTGCTTTTTTCTCTTTTGATTCTGGCCCCGCCTTCATTATTCTCGGAGGAAAGGTACTGGTCGACGATGAAATTTGAGCTCAGCACAGCCGTCAGCCTGGCAGGCTCCCTTCTGGATTCATCTTATCTCCATAAATACTCGCCCCCATTCCTGTCGGGCGCCTACGTAAGCAACGCGCATCACACCGTTAATCTGAACGGGAAATTGGGCTGGAAGCATTTGCGATGGAAAGATTTGAGCTGGGGGATGAATGCCGCCTTTGCCTATTTGCCCTTTGAAAAACTCGGGTTTCAGTTCCAGGTCGAGTACGGCAAGCCAAAGATCGCTGGGAAGAATTCTCCATATGAAGTCTATTTGAATTATGCAATCGGCCAGTATCCTGGCCCCCCTCCATATCCCTTTGTCTTCAAGCGCTCTTATGGCTGGCCTGATACAGAAGGACATCTCACAGAGCTCTGTCTCAGTCTAAATGCCTTGGCCAGATTGCCGGTATCAAAAAGAGTAGCCTTTTCCTTTTCGGGCGGGCTGACTTATTTTCGAGTCGAAGGCGAAGGGGCCGGTCTATCCTATGCCAAATACTGGATGGAGGACAGCTGGTTCATGGGAGAGACTTACCAGCTCAAGTTCAAATTCGGGCCGCTGAACAAGCTTGGCTTCAATATCGGCGCGGAATTCAACTGGCTTATTTTAGGCCCAATTTGTTTTATTTTGGACTTTCGCTTCTATGGCTGCTCTAAATCGACGCTGCCTTTAGATATCATCAACGAAGGCCTGATGACAGACCCCTTTGACCAAGTCAAAGCCACGATGAACCTCGGCAAGATAACGATTAACCCATCTTTTTACCGGATTAACCTTGGCTTAAAGTATCTCTTTTAGTCTAATTCTTTTCTTCTTTCTGGCAGCAACCTGGTTTCAGGCAGTAAGCTTTTCCGTCAGCAAAGTGTTCCTGGATTTTCTTGACCATTTCGGGGTTCTTTGAGGTAATTTTCACTGAAACGCCCTCAGCAACGTTTTCGGTTTTCCTTTCCACGTCCTTGGAGTGAAGGGGGCAATTCATCCAGCCACCGTTGCTCCTAACCCGGCTGCATCCCAATTTTTTCGGCGCGAAGCGGTGCGCTTTACCTGACGATGATCTTGCCTTTGAGCATGCCCATACCGCAGGTAAAGGCGTATTCCCCCGCTTTTTGAGGCGTAAACTCCACTACCGTCGTTTTAAAGGCGGGAAGTGGCTGGCGAATGTTGAAATCGCCGAAGACCACCGTATCCGAACAATCGGCCGTCTCCTCCCGATAAAAATTCAGCCGGACAGGTATCCCCTTCTTAGCGACGATGACATCGGGAGAATAGCCTCCTTTGACAATAATTTTCACCTCTTGGACTTTCCCTTCAGCCGGCACAGCAGGAGTCGCTTTCGTTTTCCTCCGGGAAAAGAAAAAATACCAATTAACAAACACGATGAGCATGACGCCTATGACTGTCACCAGGACTTTCGCCAGCATGGATATCCTCCTAAGAGCGAATTTTGAACCGCCGCAGCCGAAGCGAGTTCGAAACAACCGAAACCGAGCTAAAGGCCATGGCGGCAGAGGCGATAATGGGATTAAGCAGGATACGAAAGATGGGATAGAGAACCCCGGCAGCCACAGGAATTCCCACGACGTTGTAGAAGAAGGCCCAGAAGAGGTTCTGTTTGATCACTCTGATCGTCTTCTTGCTCAACTCGATGGCGGAGACGACAGCCCGCAGGTCGCCCCGGATGAGGGTGATGTCCGAAGCCTCCATAGCCACATCCGTTCCTGTGCCGATGGCGATCCCGACATCTGCCTGGGCCAGGGCAGGGGCATCATTGATTCCATCTCCAACCATAGCTACCTTCCTCCCTGTCTCCTGGAGTTTCTTGATCTCGTGGACTTTATCTTCGGGCAGAACCTCGGAGATCGTCTTATCAATCCCTGCTTTTCGGGCGATGGCTTCGGCTGTTCTCGGATGATCACCGGTCAGCATTATGACTCTTAGTCCGAGCTTCTTGAGCTTTTCGACAGCCTCAGCAGAGTTCTCCTTCAGAGTGTCGGCTACGGCCAACAGCCCGGCTGCATTCCCATCTACTGCAGCATAAATGACTGTCTTCCCTTCTGCAGAGAGTTCTTCGGCCTTCTTTTCCCAAGCCTGGATATCGACGCCACTTTCCCCCATGAACTTTGAATTCCCGAGGATGACTTTTTTTCCTTTGACTTGAGCTTCGACACCGTGCCCCTCTATAGCCTTGAAATCATCTGTTTCGTCGACTTCCACATTTCTCGCCCGCGCTTCCTTCAGGATAGCTTCTCCGAGAGGATGTTCGGACAGCTTTTCAGCCGCTGCGGCAAGTTGGAGAAGGTCCTCTTCTTTGAAGGGCGCAGAAGGGACAATATCAGTGAGTTCCGGCTCCCCCTTGGTCAGAGTGCCCGTTTTGTCGAAAAGGATCGTATCGACCCTGTGAATAGTCTCCAAGCTCTCTCCTCCTTTGATCAGAATCCCGTTTTCTGCGCCTTTTCCCGTTCCCACCATGACGGCTGTGGGTGTTGCCAGGCCAAGAGCGCAGGGACAGGCAATGATCAGCACCGCCACAAAATTGAGCAGGGCAAAGGTCAAAGACGGCATAGGCCCAAAATCAAACCAGATGACAAAAGTGGCGATGGCGACGGAAATGACCACTGGAACAAAATACCCGGAGATGACATCAGCCAGCCTTTGGATCGGCGCTTTCGAGCCCTGGGCATCCTGGACGAGCTTGATGATTTGCGCCAGAGCCGTATTCTTCCCGACCTTGGTGGCCCGGAAGCGAAAACTTCCTGTTTTGTTCAGAGTGGCGCCGATCACTTCATCCCCGGCCGCCTTGCGGACGGGCATGCTTTCGCCGGTAATCATCGACTCATCCACCGAAGAGCGGCCGTCCTCCACAATACCGTCCGCCGGAATCTTCTCTCCCGGCCTGACGATGATAAGATCCCCGACAAGGACCTCCTCGATGGGGATATCCTTTTCTCCATCATCTCTGACAACTCGGGCTGTTTTGGGCTGGAGTCCCATCAATTTCTTGATGGCCTCGGAAGTTTGGCCCTTGGCTCTTGCCTCGAGAACCCGGCCGAAGAGGATCAGGGCGATGATGAATGCCGATGTGTCAAAGTAGACCGCGGGCGCAATCCCCGCTTTTTTAAAGAACGAAGGGAAGAGCGTGGCGGCGACGCTGTAAAGATAAGCGGCCATGGTTCCCACGGCAATCAGGGTGTTCATATCGGCGTTTCGATGGCGGAAAGAGGCCCAGGCGCCTTTCAAAAACGGCCAGCCGATGATAAATTGGACAGGCGTAGCCAGGGCCCAGAGGACGAAAAAGTTATTCAGAAAGCCGGGAACCCAGGGAAACCAATGGCGCATGCTGCCGAGAAAAATGACGACGGCAAGGATGATGCCGGAGATAAATCGGAGCTTCAGCTTTTTGTATTCTTTCCTGCGGATGACCTGTTCGATATCCTCTCCCGCTTCCTCTCCGGCTACCTCAAACACTTTGTAACCCGTTTGCTCGATCGTCCGCTTGACCTCCTCCAGGTTAGTCTCCGAAGGCAGGTATTCCACTCTGACCTTTCCGGTGGCTAAATTGACCGAAGCCTTGGCCACTCCCCGAATTTTGAGAAGGGCTTTCTCGATTTTCTGGACACAGGAGGCGCACACGATGCCTTCGATGGGGATCTCTGTGGTCACCGTGCCGACCTCATAGCCGATTTTTCTGATCAAGGAGATGAACTCCTGGGGCTTGACAAACTGGGGGTCGAATAAGACCGTGGCCCGGGACGTGGCAAAATTGACGTTAGCTTTTTCCACGCCCTCGAGGAGGGCTAAGTTTTTCTGGATATTGGCGGCGCAGGAGGCGCAGCTCATTCCGCGGATGGGAAGGTCGATCCGTTCCTGACTCAGGCCCCCGGTTTTTCTATCGGCGTCTTTTTCTATTCTCCCCGTCTCAGGCGATTCTGCCGGCTTCTCTGAGGCGGAGAGATATTTCTGCGGGCTTTGGTCGAATTCTCGCTTGCAATATTCGGAACAAAAATAATACTTTTTCCCCTGGTATACTGAAACGCCTGCAGCCTTTCCTTCTTCAACCTCCATGCCACAAACGACATCCTTAGCCATTACTCTCTCCTTTCTTTCAGACTGACTTTGCGGCATTGAGCTATTTCTTATTTATTTTATAAGTTCTATAAAATATGTCAATTACAGTCCCTTGCCTCCGATTTGCAAGCCCTCTTGAATTTGTGTTAAAATTTCGGCGAACAAGCTCAGAAGGAGAAAACAATGTCCGGACATTCAAAATGGCATTCCATCAAACATAAAAAAGCGGCAACCGACGCCAAGAGAGGGAAACTCTTCACCAAGATTATCCGAGAGTTGAGCATCTCTGCGCGGACAGGCGGCGGAGATCCGGAAACCAACCCGCGCTTGCGCAAGGCCATCGCCGATGCCAAAGCCGTCAACATGCCCGCCGACAACATCAAGCGGGCGATCATGAAGGGGACGGGCCAGCTGGAAGGGGCCTCCATCGAGGAGATCAACTACGAAGGCTACGGTCCCGGCGGAGTAGCCATTTACGTCGAGGCTCTCTCGGACAACAAGAACCGGACGATCTCGGAGATTCGGCACATCTTCACCAAAAACGGCGGCCGCATCGGGGAATCTGGATGCGTCGCCTGGATGTTCAAACGAAAAGGATATATCATCGTGGAACAGGCCAAAGCCTCTGAGGATAAACTTCTGGATATCGCCCTTTCCAACGGGGCAGAAGACTTGAGGGAAGACGGGAGCAACTTCGAGATCCTCACTCCTCCAGAAAATTTTGAGGCGGTCGTTGAAGCCTTGAAGCAGAACAACATAGAAATGGCCTCTGCCGAAATTGGCTACATTCCCCAGACTTATGTCAAGCTCGAGGGGAAACAGGCCCAGCAACAGCTCCGGCTTATGGAAGAGCTCGAGGATCATGACGATGTCCAGCATGTCTGGGCCAACTTCGACATCGACGAAGCAGAGATCGCCAGCTTCTCAGGCTGAAATCATTCATGAGGGTTCTCGGCATCGACCCCAGCAGCCAAGCCACAGGGTTTGGCATCATCGAGCACGCCGATAACCAGTATAAAGTCCAGGCCTTCGGAACCATCAAGCCCTCCCGCCGTCTCCCCTTCCACGAGAAGCTGAACGAGATCAAAGAGCGGTTGGAGGAACTTATCAGAGCCTACGCACCAGAGGACGTGGCCATCGAAAACCCCTTTTACGCGCAGAACATCAAGACCGCTCTCGTCCTCGGCCAGGTGAGAGGGGCGGTGCTCGTAGCCGTGGCTTCCAACCGCTGCCGCCTCTATGAATACTCAGCCCTGGAAATCAAGAAAGCGGTCACAGGCTATGGCCGGGCCGAAAAGCAGCAGGTCAACTCGATGGTCAGGGCTTTACTCAACATCGATGATGAATCCTTAGAGCCGGATGCCTCTGACGCTCTGGCCGCAGCCTACTGCCACCTCAATACCCGGTTGTTCCAGCAAAAGGTCGAGGAGTCAACCTCAAAAGAAAGACGATGATCGCGTACCTCAAGGGAAATCTCATCCAGAAGACGCCTCAGTCCGTAGTTGTGGATATCGGCGGTGTCGGTTACTGCGCGGCCATCCCCCTCTCCACATATTTCAGGCTCGGCGAAGAAAACAGCCCGGTCGAGCTCTATATCTATACTCACCTCACGGACAACGCCCTCGCCCTCTACGGCTTTTCGACCAACGAGGAAAGAGACCTGTTCCTCAAGCTCATCAATATCTCGGGGATCGGACCCAAATTGGCTTTGAATGTCCTTTCCGGAATCGGTCCGGCCGAGCTCGAGGAGGCCATCCAAAGCAGCGATATTACCAGGATCACTCTTATTCCCGGGATCGGGAAAAAAACAGCCATGAGAATCGCCCTCGAGCTTCAGGAAAAAATGGAGAAGAAAGAGAAGCTTCTCCACGCCAAGGGCTCCAAAGAAAGGGAAGACCTCATTTCGACCCTGATGAACTTGGGATTCCGGCGCAAGGAAGTGGAAGGTGTGGTTGACCAGACGATCAAGACGTTCACCTCCGCGGCGGGGATTGAAAAGCTCCTCCGGGAATGTCTGAGAAAGATGGCAAAGGTATGAAGGAAAAGAAGATGACAACGATCTTAACGCCTGTCCGGACAAAGGAAGACCTCCAGTTCGAGGACAGCCTGCGGCCCCGGACATTCGAGGAGTTCATCGGACAGGAGACGATTAAAGCCAACCTGCGGATCTTCATCGAAGCCGCCAAAAAGAGGGAGGAGCAGCTCGACCACGTTCTCCTCTACGGCCCGCCCGGCTTGGGAAAAACAAGCCTCGCTTACCTCATCGCCAAAGAAATGGGTGTGGGCATAAAGCCAACCTCGGGTTCGGTCATCGAGAGGACAGGAGACCTCTCCGCTATCCTGACCAATATGCAGAAAAAGGAAATCCTCTTCATCGACGAAATCCACCGCCTTCATCCTTCTGTGGAGGAGCTCCTCTATTCCGCTATGGAAGACTACAGCCTGGACATCATCATCGGCCAGGGCCCCAGCGCCCGCAGCCATAAGCTGCAGCTCAAAAAATTCACTCTGGTCGGAGCCACGACGCGCGCCGGCCGGATCACAGCTCCGCTCCGCGGAAGGTTCGGGATCATCCACCGCCTGGATTACTACAAGGACGAAGACCTCGAACAAATCATCAAGAGGTCTGCCTCACTCCTGAATGTGGCCATCGACGACAAAGGGGCAGAGCAAATCGCCCGCCGGTCGAGGGGCACGCCGAGGGTGGCCAACCGCCTTCTGCGGAGAGTTCGGGACTACGTCGATGTCAAAGCCGACGGCTGCATCACCGCCAGGGAAGCCGAGAGAGCTTTGGATATGATGGAGGTGGACCATCTCGGGCTGGATGAAGTCGATAGAAAAATCCTTATGACCATCATCGAAAACTTCGGCGGCGGTCCGGTGGGGATCGCCACGATTGCCGCGGCTATCGATGAAGAAAAAGACACCATCGAGTCGATCTACGAGCCCTTCTTGATGCGCATCGGCTTTTTGGATAGGACGACCCGCGGCCGCAAGATCACACCCAAGGCCTATGAGCATCTCGGGTTTGCCCCTCCCCCTTCCTCCTCCAATTCCCAGAAAAAGCTGTTCAAAGAGTAAATGGGTCCTGTCACGGCGCGTCCCCGTCCGTCCTCGCTTAAGACCCACCCACCCGCCACTATTCGCTGCGGGCGTTGCGGGGACTGGCGCCGTGCCACCCATTTATTGATGGAAAGACATACATAAAGTAAGGATCGCGTGCTGACGTCAGATTTCGACTACGACCTTCCCCTGGACCTCATCGCCCAAGAGCCTCTTCCAAAAAGGGACGAGTCGCGGATGATGGTCGTCCGGCGCGAAAGAGGAGAAATCATCCATTCGCGCTTCCAGGATTTCCCTGATTTTCTCCACAAGGGAGATGTCCTCGTCCTCAACAGCACGAAAGTCATTCCCGCCAAAGCCTGGGGAAAAAAAGAGGGGCGGGACATCGAGTTCCTTTTTTTGAAGGAAAAAGAGGCAAGCACTTGGGAAGTCCTCTGCCGGCCGGCAAAAAAAGTCAGAACAGGGGACCGGATTGTCTTCGCCGCCGGGCTTGAAGGTCATGTTGTCGGGGAAGACGCTGAGGGAAAAAGAGTCCTCCGCTTCTCCTCCGGTGATGTCCTCGCCCGGCTCAAAAAGATCGGGTATGCTCCTCTTCCTCCTTACATTAAGCGACCGAAAAAAGACAGCAACCTCAGGCCGTTCGACCTCAAAAGATATCAGACCGTATTTGCCCGAAAGGAAGGCTCCATTGCCGCGCCTACAGCAGGACTCCATTTTACGCCTCAGATCTTGGAAAAGATAAAAAAACGGGACGTGGTCGTCTGTGCCGTAAATTTGGAGATAGGGCAGGCCACCTTTCAGCCGGTCCGAGCTAAACGTATCGATGGCCACGAGATGCTTGAAGAACGCTACACCATAAGCCCGGCGGCTGCCCAGAAGATCAACCTGGCTAAAAAAGAAAGCAGGCGTGTCGTAGCTGTCGGGACAACGGTTGTGCGGGCCATCGAAAGCGCATCAGAAGAAGGCCAAGTTTCACCGGGCACCCGGTCAACCAACCTTTTTATCTATCCCGGCTACACTTTTAAGATCGTCGACAGGCTCTTGACCAATTTTCATCTCCCCCGGTCAACGCTTCTGATGCTGGTCTCAGCCCTTGCCGGGCGCGACCTCATTCAAAAGGCTTATGCTGAAGCTGTGCGCCGGCAGTACAAATTCTACAGCTACGGCGATTGCATGCTTATCGTTTAGAAAGGAAGCATTTCCGTTTCCGTGATGATCATGGAGCCCTGCGATGTCACAAGAGAGCTTGGTGAAGGGATGGAGCGACCATCGAGAGATTTAGCCTGAAAATTTTGGCTTTTGAGGGAAGCCCATAAAGAGGCCGGCGAGTATGTTCTAAGCTAAGACGGGATTATGGGTGAGGTCACAGTTGGCAAAGAACAGAGTGAAGAGGCCGTGGTCTGGCGCGCAAGTTACGCAGCCGCCGAGAAAGTCAAAATTTTCATGGCGTGAAAAATCTCGGAAGGGAGCGAATCCCTTGACCAAGCAAAAAGAACAATCACGGAAATAGAAATGCTATCCTTTAGGAAAATTCTCTTGATAATCGCCCTTTCTTCGATTATGTTTAATCACTCCCTGAAAACGATTTAAGGAGTCTTCCTATGGACGATGAAAAAAAGGGCACACCCAAGCAAAAATTTCCCTCTTCGTTCTGGACGGCCAACGCCATCGAGCTCTTTGAAAGGGCCGCCTATTACTCCATGGCTTCGTTCATGGTGATTTATCTTAACGAAACCCTGGGCATGAGGCCCGCTTTTGCCACTTTTCTCAACGGCTCCATCCTCTGGGGGCTGATCTATTTCCTGCCCATTCTTTCGGGCACGTTGGCGGACAAGTTTGGTTATAAGCGGTCGTTGCGGGTCTCCTTCCTGATGATCTCCTTAGGCTATTTTATTATGGGAAACATCCAGAGGTTCTGGCCGGCTCTTCTGGGCGAGCGAACAGCCCAGGCCATCGATTACACCATTCCGGTTGTCCTTGGGATCATTCTCATCGGGATGGGAGGGTCTATCGTCAAACCCTGCATCGCCGGCACGGTCCAGAAAACGTCAGGGACGCGGGCTACCCTCGGGTTTGGCATTTTCTACATGGTCATCAACATCGGCTCCATCACCGGCCGGGGCGTCTCCTATTTTATCCGGACAAACCTGGGCATTCCCGCCATCTTCACCTATGCCGCGACGATTTTTGCCCTCATCGGACTGGCTGTTGTCCTATTTCTTTATAAAGAACCGGAGTATGTGAGCGATGGAAAAAAGGATGACCAAAAAGTCCAAAAGAGAACTCTTGGCCAAGCCGTACTCGGGATCTTCATCGTTCTCAGCAACCTGAAATTCGTCTTTTTCCTCATCGTCATAGGACTCTTCTGGATGCTATATGTGCAGCTCTACAACCTCATGCCTCTTTTCCTCAGGTATATCGACCCTAACGCTCCTGTGGACCTCTACACTCTGGCCAACCCCGTGATGATCGTGGGTTTGCAGCTCGTCGTCACCCGAATCGTCAAACGATGGACTCCCGTGATATCCATCATCCTGGGAGCCGCGGTAACTACAACAGGGATGCTGCTCAACGTCATTCCGCCGCTTTTCCTTTCTGATTTGTCCCAGAGGGTCAGCCTGGCTGGCCTAGCTATCCCGGTCGTGGGCATGTTCCTCATCATCTCCATAGCCTCTATGGCCCTCGGCGAGATGATGGCCTCCCCGCGCATTTATGAATACATCGGTGGAATCGCGCCCAAAGGTCAAGAAGGGTTATACCTTGGATACGCCAACCTTCCGATTGCCTTAGGAAGCATCTTTGGCGGACCGCTGGGAGGGAGGCTCTTCGAAAAATTTATATCCGAACCGCAACAGGCCGGACAGCCGGTGAATCCAATCGCCATGTGGCTGATCATCGCCGGCATGGGAATTCTCTCGATGATCGGCTTAGCCATTTATGACAGAGTAGTAATCAAGAGCCGGAAGCCAAGCTGAGATTTGACAAAATCTCCCGCCTGTCTTATAAATCTTAACAGAAAAGAAAATTCATCCGGTCAAATCATGAAAGACGACAGAGAAACGGAAGAAAAGCTGGCTGATATCCTCTACCCCAGCACCAAAGCCAAGGAATTCAAGATCACTCTCGTTTTTCGTTTCAAACTATCCCCTGATTATGACAGGGCTGTTGACCTGGCCAAAAGGAACCCAACATATAGGGAAGAAGGAGACGGCGAATGGATCCGTCACTCCGCCACTTTCACACCGAATGAGGT
>CAZKEW010000072.1:0-11069 GCA_964551885.1 uncultured Eubacteriales bacterium | reverse complement strand
AGCCAGACTCCCCAGCGGCCGCTCGGTGTTTGGGTGCCGTTATGCCTCTCCAAGCATTCGCGGATAAAGGCAGCGCTTTCGACATCCCGCGGCTCCCGCGGGAAAACGAAAAGCTCGCCGAACTTGTTCAACGGCTGTCCGCCGGCGCCTCTGATTTTTTCTGTGATCAGGAAGCCGGCGATCTGCTCCGGGAAGACGGCGCCGGTGGGATGGTACTGGACAGAATCCATATAGAGGAGCTTAGCTCCGGCCCGGTAGGCGATGACCAGACCGTCGCCCGTGGCGCCGTAGTGGTTGGTGGTGTCAAAACCTCGGATATGCAGGCGGCCATAGCCTCCTGTGGCGATGATCGTGGCTTTCGCTTTGACGGCGAAATATTCCTCAGTTTCCATGTTGTAGAGGACTCCGCCGGCACATCGCCCTTTGTTGTCCAGGATAAGCTCGACCGTCGGCATGAATTCGAGGATAGTAATATTGTCAGGATGGTTGCGCACCTCGTCCATTAGCGTTCGCATGATCACGGCCCCGGTGTAGTCGCGGCAGGAATGCATTCGCTTTCGGGACGTGCCGCCGCCGTGGAGGACGTACATTGAACCGTCAGGATTTTTGTCCCATATGACACCCAAATCTTCGAGCCACTTGACGACTTCGGGGCCATCCTCGGTCAAGGCTCGGACGAGGTCGGGCCTGTTGTCGAAGTGCCCTCCGCCCAAGGCATCCAAGTAATGCCGGGTAGGGGAGTCCTGCGGTTTGACTGCAGCCTGCATTCCTCCCTGCGACATCATCGAATTGGCGTCGCCTATTCTCAGCTTCGTCGAGATGATGCTTTTAGAGCCGTTTTGCATGGCGAGTATGGCCGCCGCGCAACCAGCACCGCCTCCGCCGATGATCAAGATATCCGTTTCATAATCGGGTTTAGTGAGGTCGAAAAGCTCGGGCTTGATCCGGCTGTGCGATTCCAGAATATCCGCGACTTCGGCGGTAATCTTTTCTCCCTTATTCGGGCCGACGTGAACAACCCGGCGTGCCTCCGGCCTGTAATCGGGATGGAATTTAGTGAGGACAGCCTCCCTTTCGTCAGCGCTCATCGGAGGGAAGACAGGCTTTCCGGATCTTTCGAGCTCAAGCCTCTTCTGCCGGGTTTGGTCCACCAATTTCAGGGAATCATGCATATATTCTGGGTACATCTTTTTCTCCTTTTATTCCGTATCTCTGGCGTAATATTTCTTTTTCAGCTCGTCCCTCTTCAGCGCCATCATCTCTTTGTATTCTTTATGGAATTTTTTCTGCTTGATTTCTTTCAGCCTCTGCTCGAGCTCGGGACTTTTCGGGGCGAGATATCTTCCGTAAAGCCTCCTGCCGAGCAGCCCGACGTTGTAATGAACAATTTCTGCCGGGCAGCGGATGGCGCAGAGACCGCAGCTGAGGCAGTCGAAGGAGAGGTCCATGACCTTCTCTATTTCCCCGCGGATGGCTGCTTGGATATAATCCATGACCTCGAGGCTCTGCGGACAGGCTTTGGTGCAGGTGTTGCAGGCCAAACAGCGAAAGATTTCCGGGTAGAGTTTTTGGAAGGCGGTGACATCGGGCTCCAGTTTCTCGATGTCATAAATAGGCTTTTGGGCTGGAATTACAGGGAGCTGGGAGAGCCACATGTCCGCCTCGACTAAGGTCGTGCAGGCTAAGCCTGTGTAGATCTTGTAATCACCGGGCAGACGATAAACAGTGGCGCAGGCTCCGCAGAATCCTTCCCGGCAGCCGGCCCCTCGCTTGATCTGGTAACCGGCATATTCGATGGCGCCCATGATGGTGGCATCGGCAGGCACTTTGTGAGCTTTTCCCATGATATACACTGTGACCATCTGTTTAGGGGCCTCTTGTTTTTCAGTTTTTTTGATTTTTTTAACTTTGGCCGGCCTGGCTTGCTTTTTTCCGGCCACTTTCTTTTTTGCCATCATCTCATCTCCTTCTCGGTTTAAAGCTTCCTCGCTCAATACTCTTGCGGCAGTTTTTTAAGCTCGGCCCAGGAATAAACCGGGCCGTCTTTGCAGACATAATGCGAGCCGATATTGCACCGGCCGCATTTCCCGATGCCGCATTTCATCTTGTTCTCGACTGTGGTGTAGATCTGCTCGTCCTCGAAGTGCAGGTCCTTGAGTGCTTTTATGACGAACTTGATCATGATCGGAGGTCCGCAGGTTATGGCGATCGTGTCGGTAGAAGAGGGCTTCTTGTCGAGAACGTTCTGGGGGACAAACCCGACAAATTCGTTCCAGTCCGGTTCGGCCACATCAATGGAGAGGAAAACCTTCATCTTGTTTTTCAATTCTTCGCATTCTTCTCTGAAGACGAGGTCCTTGGAGGTTCTGGCCCCGTAGATCAGGGTGAGGTTGCCATATTCCTCTTTTTTGAGCAAGGCAGTCTGCAGCACGGACCAGATCGGCGCCAGGCCGATTCCTCCGCCGATGAAGAGGATATTTTTTCCCTTCCAGCTTTCGAGCAGAAACCCGTTGCCATAAGGCCCTCTGATTCCGATGAGGTCGCCTACTTCCATCTCGTGGAGGGCTGTGGTGACTCTTCCCATCTTGAGGATGCTGAACTGGAGGTAATCTTTGACGAGCGGCGATGAGGAGATGGAAATCATCGACTCGCCTTTCCCAAAAACGGAGAGCATGGCGCACTGCCCGCAGCGGTAGTCGAAACGTATGCCGTTCGTAAAAGCGGTCCGGAACGTCTTGATCGCCCTCGCGCCGCCCACCTCTTCCTTGATCTCGATGATTTTGGCCAGTTTAGGGATATAGACGTTATGTTCCATGTTCGTTGACCTTATCCAGGACTTTGATGATATCGATCCCCACCGGGCAAAGGGAGATGCATCTTCCGCAGCCCACGCATTGAAATTTGTCATAGACCTCGACAAAGTACTGGAATTTATGGAAAAGCCTCTGGCGGAGCCTCGAGGCTTTTTCCGGCCTGGGGTTGTGCCCTGAAGAATGCATGGTGAAATCAGGGAACTGGCAGTTGTCCCACGTCCTGACTCTCTTTCCCTTAAGGGGAGAGGCAGAATCGACTTCATCGTTGATGTCAAAGCAATGGCAGGAGGGGCAAAGATAAGTGCAGATGCCGCAGCGGATGCAGCTCATGGATTCTTCATCCCAAAGGGGAGCATCGAACATCCCTTTGAGTTTAGAGGCGATGGTCCCGGGATCCTTGAGCCGGCGTTTGAGCTTCTTCACCGACTCGGCCTGGATGGCTTTGACTTTCTTTTGGTCTTCAGGCTTGGCATCCTGGAAGAGTCCTTTGCCGGTCTGAATGAGCTTCTCGCCCTTTTCTGTCAGGGGCTTGACGAAATACTTATCGCCGAGGTCGGTGAGCAGGATATCCAGCCCTTCCTCAGAATAAGGCGATCCTTCCACCGAGAGGCAGAAGCAATTTTCCGAAGGCGGTGTGTCGCAGGCTAACCCGGCCAAGATCGTTTGGTTTCTTCTCTTCCAGTAATATAGATCGGTGAATTCTCCGCTGAAAACCTTGTCCAGGAGCCAGGCGGCTCTGGCGTCGCAGGGCCGCACGCCGAAAATGATAGTGGGTTGCTCCTCGGGCAGGATTTCTTTAACTTCGAGGGTTTCTTGATTGCTTTCAGCTGTTTTGGCAAATTCCAGGAAGACCTCATTCTGGGGAAAAAGAATCTTCTTCGGCGGAAGAGTCGTGTTGAGGAAATCAAGGTTCATGTCTTCATCTCTGATTTCCACGTAGTTCCAGCGGTCCTCTTCGTCCTTTTTGGGGAAATAGACCTTGTAAGAGGTGAGCGTCTTCACCCATTGGGGCAGGGACTTTTTTGTCAGTATTTTTTCCATCGTCTTACCTGATGAAATCCTCGGGATCGTCATCTTTAAAGCAGGAGATAAGGGAAGGCTCGGAGGGGTCAAAACCCACCTCATAGCCAAAGAGCTCTTTAGCTTCTTTTTCTAACTTTTTATTGAGAAACCGGAGCGGAATGTCTAAGGGACAAGCCCTCTCGCATTCTCCGCAGTCGATACAGCGTCCGCCCAAATGGATGGCCCGGACCAGGTGATAGACAAAATTCTCGGAAGAGTCAGGGGACTTCTGGATCCATTTGATTTTTTGGGCTTTTTCCTCGGCCGATGTATCGGCAGCAACAGCCATGTTAATGCTGTCGACGACACACTCATCGCAGTAGCACATCGGACAGACGGAGCGGCAGGCATAGCAGCGGACGCATTTATCCAGCTCGGCCTTCCAGAAGTACCATCTTTCCTCTGCGGACAAGGCTTCGATTTTTTCCAGAGACCTGAAGGGCTTTTCGAGCGCTTTCTTTGTTTTCTCTCCGCTTAGCACGTCAAAGATCACCGGAAAATTGGCCTTGCACTCGAGACATCTTTCCGCCAGAAGCTCCACGACAGGAACTTCGACTCTTCCCTCATCCAGGCTGATGATAAACTGGTCTTTTTCCCCGAGTTCGACCTTCTTCGGCTTCTTCCCTTTTAATTTTTTGGCCAGCTTCTGGTCGTCCACGACCCCTGCTTTTTCGCAGGAAACGCCGAGAATGTAAACATCATTGCGGTTGATGAATTTTTCCTGGAGGAGGACAACGATGGCCCGGCTGTCGCAGCCTTTAACGATGATCCCGACAGGCCTCGAGTCGGGCTGTTTTTCTAAGGCTTTTCTTCTTTTTTCATCAACCAGGAAGCGCGTCAGGTTATGGACACAGGTCGGATCCCAGACCAGCTTATCCACATCCTCGGGCTTCTTGATGAAGATCGGGTTGGCCATCCAGCCGTTGCTCCCTGTGGCATAGCCGATGATGTATTTGACTTTTCCGTCCCGGAGAAGTTTCTTGGCTTCTTCCTTGAGGTCCTCGATTTTTGCCATGATCACTTTCTCCTCAGCTTTGTTTGAGGTCCGAGAGGTTTCAGCTCCTTGACAAAATCTTTGATGACCTGGGTGTATTTGGTTCCTTCCGCGGCCGAGACCCAGGACATCTGAAACCTTTGGCGCTCAAGGCCGACATACTCCAGGAGTTGCTTGACCAGGTTCAGCCGCCGGCGGGCATAAAAATTGCCCTGGATATAATGACAGTCGCCGGGATGGCAGCCCGAGACGAGAACGCCGTCAGCGCCCTTGTTGAAAGCGGAGAAAATATACAGGGGAGAGATGCTTCCGGAGCACATCACCTGGATGGGGACGACATTGGGAGGGTATTCCATCCGGGAGACCCCGGCCAGGTCGCTTCCCGCCGAGGAGCACCACTTGCAGAGAAACGCCACGATCTTGGGTTCGAATTCCTCCGCCATCGTTAGTCTCCGAGACAAGCGTTAATCATTTCGTGCACTTGATGTTGACTGAGGTTCTTGACCTGGATGGCCGACCGCAGACAGGTGGCCGAGCAGGTGCCGCACCCTTCGCAGAGCACCTCATTGACTTCGACTTTTCCATCCTTCAAGGCGATGGCGTCGTAGGGACAGACTAGGACGCACATCCCGCAGCCTGTGCAGAGGTTGGTGAAGACTTTGGCCACTGTTGGAGCATGATACAGCCTTTCCTGGGAAAGAATGGTAATGGCCTTGGCAGCAGCTCCACTCGCCTGGGCTACGGCTTCAGGGATATCCTTGGGGGCCTGAGCGGCTCCGGCCAGGAACATCCCGGAAGTCACGCTTTCGACGGGCCTCAACTTGGGATGGGCCTCGCTCAAAAAACCGTCCTTGTCCATGGCCAGCTTGAGTTTCTTGGCCAGCTCCTGGGCGCCTTTGGAAGGGCGCATGGCCTGGGCCAGCACAACCATATCGGCGGCAATCTCGATGTGTTTTCCGGTCAGGGTGTCCACTCCCCAGACTTTGACTTTGCCGTTCTCCTCAAAGATTTTGGAGACTTTTCCCCGCAAATAGAGAACGCCGTCCTCTTCAACGGCCCGCTGGACGAACTCCTCATATCCTTTGCCGCCGGAGCGGATATCGATGTAGAAAATATAGGCCTGGCCGTCATGAACATGGTGCTTATAGAGCATGGCATGCTTGACTGTGTACATGCAGCATATTTTTGAGCAATAAGCGCAGTGATTCTCAGGGTCGCGCGAGCCAGAGCACTGGATAAAAACAACTTCCTTGGGTTCTTTTTTGTCGGAAGGACGAAGGATTTGACCATTCGTCGGGCCTGAGGCAGAGCACAGCCTTTCGAACTGGAGCCCGTCCAAGACGTCGGGGATTTTGCCGTAGCCGTATTCGGCCATGTTCTCTTTGTCGTAAAGGTCATAGCCTGTAGCCACGATGATAGCTCCCACTTCTTCTTCGATGACCTTCGGCTTCATGTCATAGTCGATGGCTTTAGGCTTGCAAACATCGCCACATTTCCCGCAGGCGATTGGCAGAAGGTCGGGGCAGTTCTTGTCGTCGAGCGTGTAAGAAGCCGGAATGGCCTGAGGGAAGGGGATGTAGATCGCCCGCCGGCCGGTCAGGCCGAGGTCGAATTCATTAGGCACCAGGATCGGGCAGACTTTGGAGCATTCATCACAAAGGTTGCATTTAGCCTGGTCGACATAAGTGGGCTTCTTTAGGATTTTGACTTTGAAATTGCCCACATAGCCGCTGACTTCCCGGACTTCGCTGTAGGTCATCAGCCTGATTTTTGGATGTTTGGAGACTTCCACCATTTTGGGCGTCAGGATGCACTGCGAACAGTCGAGAGTGGGGAAGGTCTCGGAAAGCTGAATCATATGGCCGCCGATCGAGGGAGAGCGCTCGACCAGGATGACCTCAAACCCGCTGTCGGCCAAATCGAGCGAGGCCTGGATGCCGGCGATTCCGCCGCCGATGACCAGCGCTTTGCGGGTGACAGGCACGCTCAAGGCTTCCAGAGCTTCATTCTGTCGGACTTTTTCCACCGCGCTTTTAGTGATTTTGGTGGCCTTTTGGGTAGCCCTAACCTTATCCTTGTGGACCCAGCTGCACTGCTCGCGGATGTTGGCGATTTCACAGCGGAAGGCATTGAGGCCGGCCGCCTTGGAAGCATTGCGGAAGGTCGTTTCGTGAAGGGTAGGGGAGCAGCAGGCGACGACAAGATGATCCAGCTTTTTTTCTTTGACTGCCTGGATAATCAAGTTCTGACCGGGGTCAGAACACATGTAAACATATTCTTCGGAGTGGACGACTCCGGGATGCTTAGCCAGATCCTCGGCGACTTTTTTCACGTCCACTGTTCCTGCGATATTGATGCCGCAATGGCAGATAAAAACTCCTGTCCGTTTCATTTTTTCGCCTTTCGAGTCGGGGTTTTCTTGGGGCCATCTGTCGGCGTTTCTTCTTTGGGCTCGTTTTCTTTTGGCGCTTCCTTTTCCTGGCTCAAGACTTCAAGGCCGTAATTGTAGCCTTTTTCAAAAGCCCGGACATTGAGCTCCAAAAATCTCTTTGGAACCAGGCCCGGCAGGGCCTTCTTCATAGCCTCGGTCGAGACGACTTTGGTAATCGCTGTGAAGAAGCCCAGCATGACGAGGTTGGCAAAAATGCGGTTGCCCATCTCTTCGGCGAAGCGAGTGGAAGGGATCCCGTAGATCTTTATTTTTGCTCGCGCCGGCTTCAATTTCACCAGGTCTGTATCATAAATCAGGACGCCGTCTTCCCGCAGTTCGGGCTCATTTTTTTCATAAGCATCTTGAGACATGGTCACGAGGACTTCCGGCTGGGTGATGTAGGGATAGAGGACGCGGTCTTCCGAGATAACAACCTGAGAGCTGCAGGCGCTTCCCCGGGCTTCCGGGCCGAAGCTCTGGGTCATCGTGGCAAATTTATTGTCAAAAAGCGAAATAGCTTTCCCGACGATGAGGCCGCAGCGGATGATTCCCTGCCCGCCATAGCCTGAAAAACGAATCTCATTCATGGCTTTACTCCATAAGGCTGGTATTTCTCGCCTAAGACTTTCTGGAGATGGTTATTCATGCATTCAAGGAAAGTCGGTTTATCCTTGTCGATGAATTTCCCAACGATAATCTTCCCTTGAAAATCGATATCCAGCGTGCGAGTGTCGGCACCATGCTGAATCTCAGTATTTTCATAATAGTATTTCAGAAGGTTGAGCCCGTCTCCAAGCCTGTTGCGGCGGGCATAGAGGGTGACGCAAGGAGTAATGACTTCGATAAAGGAGAACCCTTTCTTGGCCAATGCTTCCTGGATGGACTTAGTGACTCTTCGGAGATGGAGGGCTGTCCAGCGGGCGACATATGTTGCTCCACAGGCATCGGCCAAATAAGGCAGGCTAAAAGGATACTCGAAATTTCCGTAGGGAGCCGTAGAGAGGTTGGCCTGGATGGGTGTTGTTGGCGCGACCTGGCCTCCGGTCATGGCGTAATTGAAGTTGTTAACACAGATGACGACGATGTCCATATTGCGTCTCGCGGCATGGATGAAATGGTTGCCGCCGATGCCCACGATATCGCCATCTCCGCTAAAAACGACAACTTTAAGGTCGGGGTTAGCCAGCTTCAGGCCTGTGGCAAAGGGGATCGCTCGGCCGTGCGTGCTGTGGAAGGAATCAAACTTGACATAGCCGGCAACCCTTCCCGTGCAGCCGATCCCCGAAACAACGGCAACTTTGTTCAAATCGATCTCGCTCTTTCGCAGGGCCTCCGCAAAGGAGGTCACGACGGTTCCTATGCCACAGCCAGGACACCAGATGTGAGGAATCCGGTCCATCCTCAAGAAATTTTCCATGGGGTTCCGCTCTTCGAGACGATCCTCTTCTTTCATCGGGCTGCCTCCTTGATGGCTTTAAGAATATCATCGGGGTTGTGGACCCAGCCTCCGCAATGCGGGACACCTATGGCCGGAGCCTGACCGAAGGCGCAGCGCTCCACTTCCAGGCGAATCTGGCCCAGGTTGATCTCGGGGACGACGAAAGCTTTAACTTTCTTGGCCAATTCTTTGATGCGTTTCTCGGGGAAAGGCCAGACGGTGATTAACCGTATCGTTCCCACTTTAATGCCAGACTTTCTGGCCTGCTGAATCGCTTTGGTCGCGACTCTGGATGTGATGCCATAAGATATGACCACAACATCAGCATCGTCTGTCTGGTCTTCTTGGTACTCGATGATTTTATCGGCATTCCTGTCAATCTTGTTGACGAGGTGGCGGACACACCAATCCTGGCATTCGGCGTTGATCACCGGGTATCCTCTTTCGTCATGAGTTAATCCGGTGGTATGAAAGCGGTAGCCTTCGCCCGCTTTGACCATGAAGGGAACCAGGTCTTTATCCGGCTTGTAGGGAAGGTATTTGTCTTTGGGCCCTTCGTACCATTTCCTTTCGACGACTTCGATTTCCTCTGCCGGCGGGATCACCACTTTTTCATGCATATGGCCGACACATTCGTCGGTCATGACAAAAACGGGCACCCGGTACATTTCCGAGAGGTTGAACGCCTTGACGGTGAGGTTAAAACATTCTTGAGGCGAATCGGGGGAGAGGGCGATGATTCTAAAATCGCCGTGAGATCCCCACTTGACCTGCATCATGTCTCCCTGGCCAGTCAGGGTAGGAAGTCCGGTAGAGGGCCCGCCTCTCTGGACATTGGCGATGACGAGCGGAACTTCCATCATGCAGGCCAGGCCGATGTTCTCCATCATTAGGGAAAACCCGGGGCCGGAAGTGACCGTCATGGATTTTTGGCCGGCCCAGGAGGCGCCGATCAGAGCGGTGATGGAAGCAATCTCGTCTTCCATCTGGATGAAGACTCCGCCCACGTAGGGAATCCGCTCGGCGAATCTTTCGGCCGTTTCCGTAGAAGGCGTGATCGGATAACCTGCAAAAAAGCGACAGCCGGCCGCCAGGCCGCCCTCGGCTATGGCAAAATCGCCGTCAAGGTAATGGGATCCGGTTAATACCCCTTTAGGGTCTGCTTTCACTTTTTTCACCTTCTTCCTCCTCTTCTTTTTTGAGAGTGACAAACAGGGCGAATTCCGGGCAGATGGCTTCGCAGAGCTGGCAATAGCAGCATTCTTCCTCTTTCACGATCCGGGGCGGATGATAGCCCTTCTTGTTGAACTCTTCGGACAGTTCGAGGACGTCCCGGGGACAATATTCCACGCAAAAACCGCAGCCTTTGCATCTTTCCTTGTTGATATGAATGTTGCCCTTTTTTGCCTTGAGATTGCCAAAGTAAATCATGTTTCCCTCAGATCATGCCTTTCTGTTTCAAGAGGGGCTTGGGGTCGACATAATGAAGGTCAAAACGCAGGTCCTTCTCCTCACACCCCAAAGCGATAGCCATGATTTGGGTAAAGTAGAGAATAGGCATTTTCTTGAATTCAGAATATTTCTGGGCTGTTTCTTTCTGCCGGTGGTCCAGGTTAAAGGCGCAGAGAGGACAGCTCACGGCGACGACTTCAGCCCCCCGGCTGCGGGCAGAGGTCAGGATGCTGTGCGTTCTCTCAGCAACGGTCTCCGGCTTGTCGACCGTCTGATAAGCGCCGCAGCATTCTGTTTTATAAGGGAAATCCACGGCCTTCGCGCCCAGAACGGTCATCAGGTCATCGAGGATGGTGGGGTTTTCCATGTCGTCGAACCCGATTTCCTTGGGGCGGACCAGGAGGCAGCCGTAATAGCTGGCAACCTTGAGGTTGCGGAGAGGCTTGCGGACTTTCTTGGCGACAGTCTCAAACTTGATGTCGTCGCGAAGCAGCTCCAGGAGATGACGGACTTTGACATCGCCCTGGTAAGAGACTTCTTCCTCGTCCATGAATTTGTGGATTTTTTCCAGGCTTTCCGGGTCGGCTTTGATCCTCTCGTTAACCCGTTTTAAAGTGTTATAGCACATGGCGCAGAGAGTCATCACCGAATCTGTCTGGGCTTCTTTGACGCGGATCAGGTTGCGGATGGAGGCGAGATGACGCATCAGGTCGTCAGTCGCCAGAGAATAGACGGTCCCGCAACAATTCCAGCGCTTGAGCTCTTGGACGTCAATCCCGAGCTCTTTTAAAGAGCATAACGTCGAGTCTTCAAAATTCTTGGCATTGCTTTTTAAAGTGCAACCCGGGTAATAGCTTATTTTCATTATGATTCCTTGTT
>CAZKEW010000071.1:3883-11195 GCA_964551885.1 uncultured Eubacteriales bacterium | reverse complement strand
TCCGGCGGTCCTCAACGGCGTATTCGCGGATATCGCCTCCCGCTCTCTGAGGAGAATCACGCTTTGAGAAACATTTTCTTTACGGCTGACACGCATTTCAATCATGCCAATATCATTCATTCCTGCGGGCGCCCATTTTCCAACGTGACAGAGATGAACGCGGCCCTCATCGATAAATGGAATGCCAAGGTCGGGAAAGCTGATCTTGTTTATCACCTTGGAGATTTCGCGTGGGGAGACTGGGGACCTATCCTGGAACGGCTCAACGGCGATATCATCTTGATCAAAGGGGGACATGATAAGAAATCGCAAAAAAAATTCGCCGGCCGTTTTGTCCATTCGGCTGATCTCATGGATATCGTAATCGAAAGATATTTTATCGTCCTTTGCCACTACTGCCTCAGGGTCTGGAACAAAAGCCATTTTGATTCCTGGCATCTCTTCGGGCATAGTCACGGCCGACTCCCGGCGCTCGGCAAGTCGCTCGACGTCGGAGTCGATGGCCATGATTTCGAGCCCTGGTCCTGGGAAGGAGTCAAAATCTATATGGCCGATCGGCCGCACAATGAGAACTTTTTGGGCTTGAAAGACGCTGGGCGAAATCGTCTTTGACGTCTTCGATACCGAGGGCCGCTTCCCTTGTAAGTTGCCCATCCGGGGTACGCCGCCATTTCTCATGACCGGCGGCAAGCTCTACGCCGTGGACGAGAACGCCGAGGGAAATCCTTTCGGGCGATGGAAAAGGTTCGTCGTCTCAAGAAACCGGGAGGAGGCAGGGTTTCCCGCCGATGAAGATGTCGAACTCGTAACTTATTTCGACGCGATGCCGCAGGACCAAGCCCACAAACATGAAGCTCTGATGTCGCGGTGCGATTTCTTCTATGACAGATACGGCGATAGCCCGCTCGAGAAAATGATTCCGGAGCCCGCGGCTGAAGAAGCCGGGAATGGGGAAGAGGAAGAAGACAGATCTCTGTACACCGCCGATAAAGAAATCCGCTGCGTGTTTTACGCCCTGGTTGTCAGGAACCAGGCCCTGGAGAAAAAATACGAGGGAGGGCTGAGGGGTTTCCTCAAAAAACATGGCGGCGAATACAATGATGAAATCGCAACGATCTGCTACATGAGTCCGGAATTCGGACCGGATGTCGAGGATTTGAAAAAGAACGGGCTCGAACCGCGGAAGGACTTCATCGTGCTCTATGATGATGGAGTGAATAAAGATTATGAACCCTTTCCCTTCGAAGTCGGCTGGTTGGGAGGTTACTATCATCAAGGAGGCGTCATGGTTTTTATGGTCAGCTAAACTTGGAGCCAAATCACCGGCCAGCCGGTCAAAGAATCCGGTCTCTACTTCATCTCCCTCAACCGCTGGATCAACATTCCACTGAGCTAGACAGCTCTGCTCAAGCGTCTTTAGTTTTCTAAGAATGGCCAAGATCTTTACTTCCATTGAAGGAGAAGTTGAATGGCCGTAAAAATACACCCTCATGCAAGGGAGCGCATGGCCGAGCGGGGTGCAACTGAAGACGAGGTCAGGACGACAATAAGCAAGGGTGAACGGTTCCCGGCGAAATTAGGCCGTGCAGGTTTCAGGCACAATTTTTCTTTCGAGAGCAACAGGAACGGGAAGTTTTTTCGGACAAAACAAATTGAAGCCTATGGAGTTGATGAGGGAAAAGATTTTATCGTAATCACCATTGTGGTAAGATACTTCTAGGAGAATGACCATGGATATCACATTTGATCCAAGGTACAACATTGCCTATATCCGATTCAGGGAGAAAACCGTGGGGGTCGAGACACGTCATATCAGCGACGAAATGAATGTTGATATATCTGCTGACGGAAAAGTCTATGGGATAGAACTATTGAATGCCAACGAGCAACTGATTAAAGGGAAGAAAATTTCGTTCACGGACGAATCAACCGGCAAGGCTCTCGAACTCAAAATCAGCAATTAGGATAGGAGGCAATAAACAAGCTCTACACCCGCTTCTGGAGCCAAATCACCGGCGAGTGCGTCCTCGAATCCGGACTCTATTTAACCTCCAAAATTCAGCGGGTGAGAGTCGGTTGAGATAACTACTTCAGCTATTGCGTCTTTTAATAGAAAAAGCGCGGGAAGTGTTTAAGCTTGATTTCATACAAACTTTGTATATAATTATGATGAAGAATGAAAATAAAGGAGAAATCGATGGCTGTCAGCACCGTCAACATATCATTCCAAAAAGACCTTCTGGAACAAATTGATAAAACGGCCAAAGAAGAATCGCGCACCCGGTCGGAACTTCTTCGAGAAGCCGCCCGCCTTTATCTTGAACAGAAAAGTAAATGGGAGCAAATCTTTGCTTTTGGCGGCCGTTGGGTTTCAAAATTAGGGCTTCGAGAGGAAGACATCGCCCGTGAGATCAAAAGATATCGTTCGAAAAAAGCAAGCCGCACATCCTAGGGTCGTTCTTGATTCCAACGTTTTTATTTCGGCGATCGTTTTCGGCGGAAAACCCAGAGACATCCTAAGTCTGGCGATCGGGGGGAGGGGCAAGCTTGCCCTGTCGGGCGATATTTTGGATGAGATCCGGGCGGTTCTGACGGGCAAAAAATTTAGATATCCGGCTCGAGTTCTCTATTCTATCGAAAAAGAGATCGTGGCCATCTCTGAAATCGTCGATCCCAAAGAAGAAATTCAAGCTATTCCCAGGGATCCTGCAGATAATAAGGTCTTGGCGTGTGCCGTTGAAGCGAAATCAAATTATATCATCAGCGGAGATGTCCATTTATTGGAGCTTGGCCGTTTTCGAAACATCAAGATACTCAGCCCTGAGGATTTTCTTAGAGAATATGAAAAGAGATAGGCCATCCTGGGCCCCGGTCCAGGAAGTCAGCGATGAGTTCGCGGGCGCTAGCGACCTCGACGACCTTCTCATATTCTACGCCGGCCAGGTCCGTCTCTACACCCAGTTCTGGGAGCAACTCACCGGCGCAGCCGGTCAAAGAATCCGGCCTCTACTTCACCTCCATCAACCAGTAGGTGAGAATTTGAACCGGGGGAGTAGGTCTTGTTCTTTGTTTTTCCCGTGAAGCTCGGAGAAGTTCCCTGAGCGCCCACCCCGTTTAGGATGGCATAATTTTGTATAATATTATGTCTGGAGGTCAGATTCCTTCAGATTGGCGATCTTCATGAAATGCTTCAGCAGTCCAATTTTAAGAGGTTTACTGCCATGAATGGGCAAAGATATTCTCTCCAGATGCCCTTCTTTCACGTAAATATGGTGACTCCCTCTTATTCTGGCCAATTTCCAGCCATTATTTTCGAGAATCTTAGCCAGCTCTTTTCCGGAAACGGCCTTCATACAGCAATTTCCATAACTTGGTCATCTTTTTTTAGGCGGATTGATTTGATATCCACTGATAGACAGCCTTCAACTGCTTCTTGAAGATTCTTGATTAATTCTTCCAAGGTTTCGCCTTGAGTTGCACAACCAGGAATCGCCGGGACTTCAGCCCAGAATCCCCCTTCTTCGGCTTTATGAATGATTACTTTCAGTTTCATTTCGTTCTCCCTGTCGTTTTCGTCCTCACTATTGTAAACGCAAAAAATATTGTTACTTTGTCATCGCGAGCGAAGCGTGGCGATCTCCTAAATCATAGGATTCGCCATATGTTAGAGATTGCCACGGCGCAAAGCCGCCTCGCAATGACACAAAACATATTGCGTTAACATTAATTATACAGTTGAAAACAAAACATATCAAATGAAGAAGACGCTAATCAGCCCGATGCTATCTCATAAGAAATTCCGGAACACAATATCAGTTTTCTGGGAGTGAAATCGGGGGACACAATGCTTATTTCAAGGGAAAGGCAGAGGGCAGAAGTAAGGCAAAAACCGGCTGGGTCATCGCCGACTACAAGACAGATGAAGTCAGGACCGACGGCTTCAGAGGCGACCTCGCCGACCCCGTCGCGTTCTATGGCTCCCAGGTTAAGCTCTAGACCCAGCTCTGGAGCCAAATCACCGGCGAGCGCGTCCTCGAATCCCGCCTCTATTTCACCGCCCCGCTTATTTTAAGAGTTGTCCTGGAAGGCCGGTTTGTAGTATCTTACTTCCCGCATGAGCCGGAATGTCGGTCGGAATGATCCCTGCCCTTGTGGGAGCGGGAAGAAGTACAAAAAGTGCTGCGCCCCCAAGGAGACTCATGAGCCTCTCATTCCTCCTTCGCTGCTAACCGGGACTTCCTATGACGATTACTTTCAGGTCATTCCTCTCCTCGGCGTGTACGGCGAAAAAGTCCTGCGCTTTGAAAAAGACGGACGGGAACTGAAGAAAGCCGTCTCCCGCTTTGAAAAAAAGTTTAGGCCGGGGAAGAAAGGGGGACTCACGGACAGCTTTTTCATGAGCTGGATGCATTTCGACTTCCGGTTTGGCGAAAGCCGCGAGACGATCGCCGAGCGATTCCTTAAGGACCCTCTGACGGCGCAGCTCATGGAGCCCGGCCCTTCGCTGGTCCGCGAGCTTAGCCTGAGCTATTTCTCCTTCTACGAGATCATCAAATCCGGCTCCAAGGCCGTCACCGTGGATGAGCTGGTGACCGGGAGGCAGTTCATGGTTATCGACATACCCGAGCTTTACGAAATCGATCCCGTGCCCGGCGAGATCTTTTTTTCGCGCCTGGTCGGGCCGCAGCACCGGGCCATTTTTTTCACGACGCCGTATATCTTCGGCCCGGAAGCCCGGACGCAATTCGAGCGGGCCCTCCGCATCCAGGAAGAGGAATTCCGCCTGAGCCCTGCCGCTTCCCGCTTCCCTCCCGAACGGTACTTCGCCGAGTCGCAGAAAGAGCTCGCTCTTTTCTGGGCCGAGTACATCCTCCAAGGGAAAAACCTCCGCCCGGAGGAGTCAAGCTTGTTTCGTGATGAGCCGCCCGGCCGGTATCCCCGCCTCTTCAATACGGACGGCGAGGAACTGGCGTTCGCGGAGATCCATTTCCGCATCAAGGACGAGCCGGCTCTCAGAAAGAGGCTGGCCTCGTTGAAAAGCTACGAATACGACAAGAAAGACGGGTCATGGGTCTGGATGAAACCCGGGAGCCGCAAAGATCCCGATGCCCCCCGGACGGTCCTCGGGAGCTTTACGATCAAGGAGAATCACCTCGTCGCAGAGACGAATTCGCGGGAGAGGGCGGCCCGGCTCCGCTCCCAACTCAAAGATCAACTCGGCGGCCTCATCGCCTACGATAAAACGCTCTGGCGGGACACGGACGACATGCCGGAGTTGTCCCCGGAAGAGATCGAGGCCGAGAGGAGAGAGTCGGAGGAGTTGAACTCCAGGCCGGAAGTCCAGGAGTTGATCCGAAAACACCTGGAACGTCATTACTTCAAGGAGTGGCCGCGGATGAAAATCCCGGCCCTCGGGGGGCTCACTCCTCTCCAGGCGGCCAAGACCGAAAGCGGGCGGGCGAAACTCAAGGCTCTCCTGGACGATTTCGACCGCACGCAGGAGGCTCGGACCTCAGCAAGACCGAGAGTGGATTTTGACCGGCTCCGCCGCCTGCTCGGCCTCCCCCCCAAAGCCAACTGATACCAGCGCAGTGGGCCGGCTAAAGAATCCGGCCTCTATTTCACCTCGACCAACCAGTGGGTGAAAATTCCGTGATCATCTATCTGGCAACTGGCTTTTCACAAAAGCTATAAAGCGCTCGGTGTCTTTCATTACTTTTTCTGCCTCCGACCGGCGCACCAATCTCTCTTCGTATTCAGCCATATTTTTCCGAGATTGAGATCATTGGAGAATTTTGAATCCCTGTCGTAGCGGATGCTCTTTTCAACCCCGAGCGGCGTCTTTATCCCCCTCCATGACCAGCCAGCCGCTATAGCCGATGTCTTCCAGGGCCTTTTGGACGGCTTTGAAGTCCATCGACCCCTTTCCATACAGGTCTTTGTAGTCCTTCGCATGGATCTCGCAGATCCGGTTTCCCAGCAGCCGGATCTCCTTGAAGATGTCATACCCCGCTTCCTGGGAATTGCCCACATCATAATAAACCTGGACAGCCGGTGAGCCGACGCGCTCGATGATCTTCAAATGCTCATCCGCGCTCAGCCAGGATTCGAGCCCCAGGATAACCCCGGCTTTTTCGGCGTTGGGAGCGAGGCGCTTGAGAAGTTCGATGACGGCCTCGACTGCTTGAGGATCATTCCTCAGGTCCGCTTTCCCAAAGAATGGGACAAGGACAATCTTTACTTTCATAGTTTTGCAGATGGCGATGCTTTCGCTGACCCATTTCTCGGAGCGCGGGTCCTCTGGAGAGGGAAGTTGTTCAAGTCGCCAAGAGCAAAAGAAGCGATCTCAACACCGGACTTTTTTGCGGCCTCCAGATATGCTTTTTGGAGACTTTCGCCGGCCAGGAGTAAAAAATCGTCTTTGATATTCAGGCTCACCTGAACTCCCTCAAGCCCGAGTTTGGCGGCCAGCTCAAGCGCCGCGGGATCGCCTGATTTTTCGATTGTCCAATCGCAGACACCCAGTTTGACCTGGGTTTTTTTGGCTGCCGGAGGGGCGAGTAAGCTTGAGGTTGAGATAACGACTGTCAGGATTCGCATCATTATGAACGAAGCGAGCAAAATTGACACGCCTCTGGGACAATCGCGTCTTGTTTTCATTCGGTCCTCCGATTGCTTTTTTCTGAGATGGCTGCTGAATCGTCTGCCGAGATTGATGACAAATTCTCCAGGAGGTGCATCGTTTTATTATAGCATGGACAACCTGTTTTCATCTGCCCTCTAATATTCCCGGAAGTATCCCAAATTCCGTGATTATCAAGCAGTTTTCTGAGTGCGGGTCCTGTCACGGTGCGTCCCCGTCCGACAATTCCGGAGACACTTTCAGGCTTCTCGGCCCCTCTTGATTGTTCAAGGGGGGTAGGGGGGATTAATATTATAAAATCAAAGTCTTCGAGAGTGTCTCCGCTTTCACTCGCTGCGGGCGTTGCGGGGACTGGCGCCGCGCCACCCATCGAAGTCTGTTTCCATCACGGAATTTGGGATGCTTACAATATTCCCTCCAAGTTGACTGAGGAGCCGAAAGTTGATATTCTTTGGTCAAACAAGGTAAGGGGATAAAGCGAAAGTGCAGTGCCCGAAATGTCAGGCAGCCAATCCCGAGACGAGCCGTTTCTGTGCCGAATGCGGGACCAAGCTAACTCCGTTAGAAAAAACCTCTGCTCCTCCTACCAAAACTATCGTCATTTCACTTGAAGCGCTGACCACAGGCTCCACCTTTGCCGGCCGCTACCAGGTTATCGAAGAGCTGGGC
>CAZKEW010000071.1:0-3873 GCA_964551885.1 uncultured Eubacteriales bacterium | reverse complement strand
AGAAAGTCGCGCTCAAGCTCATCAGGCCGGAGGTTTCCTCCGACCGGGAGACCATCGAGCGCTTCCGCAACGAGCTTCGGCTCGCCCGCAAGATCAGCCACCGCCATGTCTGCCGGATGTTCGACCTGGGCGAGGCGGAAGGGACGCATTTCATCACCATGGAATACGTGCCCGGGGAAGACCTCAAGAGTATGATTCGGATGACGGGCGGTCTTCGAGTGGGGGCTATCCTGGGCATTGGTAAGCAGGTCTGCGAAGGCTTGGCTGAGGCGCACAGCTTAGGGGTCGTGCACCGCGACCTCAAGCCTCAAAACATCATGATCGACAAAGGCGGCAGCGTCAAAGTCATGGATTTCGGGATTGCGCGCTCCTTGAGGGAGAGAGGAATCACCGGCGCGCAGGTGATGATCGGGACGCCCGAGTACATGTCACCCGAGCAGGCCGAGGCAAAAGAGGTTGACGAGCGCTCTGATATCTATTCGCTGGGTGTGGTTCTTTATGAGATGGCGACGGGGCGGGTGCCGTTTGAGGGCGAGACGCCCCTGAGCGTTGCCATGAAGCACAAGGGAGAGATGCCCAAAGCCCCCCGCGAGCTCAACTCAGACATCCCTGATGACCTCAACCGCCTAATATTGAAATGCTTGGAAAAAGACAAGGGGAAAAGATACCAGAGCGCAACGGAGGTGAGGGCAGAGCTTGAGAAAATCGAGCGCGGCATCCCCATCTTTGAGCGCGTTGTGCCGGGGACCAAGCCGGTCACTTCAAAAGAAATCACCATAAAGTTCCCGCTCAAAAAGCTCATCATTCCGGGTATAGCTCTGGTTGCCGTTGTGGCCTGTGGGCTGATTTACCTGCTTTTTGCTCCAAAAAAGCCAGAACAACAAGGAGTCGGTGCCAAACAATCCATAGCCGTTCTTCCCTTTATTGATCTCAGCCCGGCCAAAGACCGGGAGTACCTATGCGACGGAATCGCCGAGACGCTTATCAATGCCCTGAGCAGCATTAAAGAGCTGCGCGTTCCGGCCCGCACTTCGGCGTTCTTCTTCAAGGGAAAGGACGTGGACATAAAGGAGATCGGCCGGAAGTTGAACGTGGAGACAGTGCTCGAGGGCAGCGTGCAGGTTGTCGGAGAAAATCTAAGGGTCACGAGCCGGCTGAGCAATGCTTCCGACGGCTATCAGCTCTGGTCGGAAACATATGAACGAAGGCTCGAAGACATTTTCGCTATTCAGGATAATATCGCGCAGGCGATTGTCAAGAAGCTGAAAATTGAGGTCCTGGGCGAAAAGGAAAAGCCGCTCGTCAAGTCTTACACCGAAAACCGCGAAGCCTATGAACTGAGTCTTAAGGGCCGGTACTTCTGGAACAAGAGGGGAAAAGATAACTTAAATAAAGCACTTGAGTATTTCAAACAGTCTCTAGAAAAAGACCCGACATCCGCTCTTTCCTATGCAGGGCTTGCCGACGCTTACCAAGTATTGGGAAATAATTTTCATCTCCGACCCGAAGATGCCTATCCAAAAGCAAAGGCAGCGGCACTGAAGGCGCTGGAAATCGACAACAACCTGGCCGAAGCTATTACAGTTCTAGGCGGCATCAAAATGGATTACGATTGGGACTTTAAAGGAGCTGAAAAGGATTTTAAGAAAGCTATTGAAATTAATCCTGGATATGCCCATGCCCACCATTACTATGCTTTTTTATTAGGGAATTTAAGAAAATTCGAGGAGGCCATCGCACAGGTCAGGCTGGCGCGAGAACTCGACCCGCTTGCACCTAGGATAAGCACCAACGTAGGACGGGTAATGTATTGGGCACGAAAGTACGATCAAGCTCTTGAGGAATTGAAGAAAGCCTTTGATCTGGACCCTACCCACGCTGAAACCTATTTGTGCTCAGGAGATATCTATGGAGCTCTAGGAAACTACGATAAAGCTATTTCATTTCATCAAAAATGTATTGAATTATCAGGCGAGAGTTCAGGCGAAGGCATAGAATCACAATTAGCTATTGCCTATATTTATGGTGTTTCCGGGAAAAAAGAGGATTCCCGGAAAATCCTCGAAAGGATCGAGGCATATCCAAAGGATACCTACGTTTCTTCTTTGCTCATAGCCTCTGTTTTTTGTGCCTTGGGAGAAAAAGACCAGGCTTTTGCCCGGCTGGAGAAAGCTTTCGGGGAACGTGATCCCTTACTCGCTATTTATCTGAACGTTGATCCCAAATTCGACGCCCTCCGCTCCGACCCCCGCTTTACTGCCCTCCTCAAGAGAATCGGCCTGGAAAAGTGATATAATAGAATTCATGAATAAACGCGATAGGCTCGAGAAAAAGGGAATCCTTGTCCTCAAAGATCAGGACGAAAAAAAGGAAATCGAATTTGAGCTGCGCTATCTCTCCTCTCTGAGTCTTGGAGAGAGGTTCAGGCGGATGCACGAAAAAAGCCTGGAGCTGAAAACCAATCTTGAGAAAAATGGACACCGAAAGACTCCTCAAATTATTAAAAGAAAATCAGGTTGATTTTCTAGTGATCGGCGCTTCCGCCTTCCCCGTCTACGGCTACGCGAGGGCCACCTTAGATATCGATCTCTTTGCCAGGCCGAGCGTAGAAAATATCCGGAAAGTCATCAAAGCACTACAGGAATTTGGATACGACCTTACTGATCTTTCTGCTGATGATTTCTTAAAAAACAAGATCCTTATCCGGCAATATATCGTGGAAGCGGACATCCATCCTTTTGTCAGGGGAATCACGTTTGAGGAGGCTTGGGCCAACAGAATTTCAGCGAAGTTCGGGGACACCGAGGTCTTTTTTCCGTCCCTCGATGATATGATCAAAATGAAGAAAGCTGCAGGAAGAGCGATCGATCTGGAGGACCTGAAATATTTGACAAGGATCAGGGAGAAGCGCACTAAAAGCTGACCTCGTTCAACTGCGGCCAAGGATCTTAATCTATCAGGCCCCGCAGATTGGGAACAAGGCGCTCCTCATCTTTGACCAGCTCATCCCAAGTCACGAGGCGGTTTTCGTAAGCGGCTTTCCTCCCGAGTATGGTGATAAGGTTGCTCTGAACGCTTGGAGGGACTGTTTAACATTAGACAAATACTCGGAACAATCGACGCAGGAGTTCATCTCGCCCTATGGGCTGGCCTCTTTGTGCTTTGCCCTTGGCAAAAACGACCTGGGCTTCCAGTGGCTGGAAAAAGGCTAGGCAGCACGTGATGTCTGGATGGCCTTTATGTCCAGGGCTATAACTTCTCCTTCAATTCTTCCTCGCTGGATTTTCCTTTTGAGGTTGAGCGTCCTGCCGGAGGCAGTCCCGCCAGCTCTCTCAGCCTTTCCTTGAGCTCATCTGATCCACCAGGATCTGAAACCCTCGAACATCCTTGTCATCATCCAGGATGACTTTTCTCTATTCTGAGCGTCAACGGACGTTGACCCTCTGGGCTCCGAGTCCGCGGAGGCGGCTCCGCTAACTTCTGTCATTTCAGCGATTATCCTTTCCTGAGGGGGATTGGTCCATTTCTTGATTTACTGCTCCTGCCATGGCAGGAGTCTACCGCGCCCGTCATCCGGAACGCACAGTTCTCTACCGGTTGCTCTTCCATTATTTTGAGATATTCCTGGCCGAATATGAGTCGCGCTTCGAGAAGGAGTGCGGGTTCCTTCGGACAGAAAATCAACTTTCACCCCCATGCCCACCTCCTGGTGACAGAGGGAGGCGAGGATGAGGAGGGCCGCTTCCCGTTTTTCTCAGCTCGATTTGACATCCCTTCACGTCATGATTTATCATCCATGACGATGGGGCGAGGCAAAATCGGCGCATCAATGCTCACTCAGCCATCGTAGCGGAAAAGGAATTTCTTATCCCT
>CAZKEW010000070.1:0-11207 GCA_964551885.1 uncultured Eubacteriales bacterium | reverse complement strand
GTCACAGTTGGCGAAGAACAGAGTGAAGAGGGCTTGGTCGGGCGCGCGAGTTACGCAGCCGCCGAGAAAGCCAAAATTTTCATGGCGTTAAAAATCTCGGAAGGGAGCGAATCCCTTGACCAAGCTCGAAAGACAATCACGGAAATAGAACTGCTATCCAAGCCATGAAAGAATAGTGATTCGCAATCTGTTTTATGGTATATGTATCAGTGATTTCATGAGCAAGGATTTTCACGGCAGCACCCAAAAAGAGCTTCTTGCCCGGGAAAAATCTCTTTTTTCGAAGTACACGGAGCTTTTCCTGGGAGAAAAAAGCTTCTGGAAGCTCATCCGGTTTGAGCTCATCCAGCTCTTTTTTTCCTGGGTTCCCGGCGCTCTCGGCCTCTTCCTGCGGAAGATATTCTACCCCTGCCTTTTCAAGAAAGTGGGGAAAGGCGTTGTCCTCGGGAGGAACATCACCCTGCGCCACCCGCAAAAAATTTCTTTGGGCGCCAACTGTTTCATTGACGACAACGTCGTTTTAGACGCCAAAGGCGAGGGGAATCGCGGCCTCGAGCTTGGCGAGAATGTCTATGTCGGCCGGAACTCCATCCTCAGCTGCAAAGAAGGCTCTATTTTCATTGATGACTACTCGAACATCTCGGCCAACTGCAGCCTTCTCTCCGAGACCGAGATCAACCTGGGCAAATATTGTTTCCTGGCCGGGCACTGTTATCTGGTGGCCGGAGGAAATCACAGCTTCGACGATGTCACTACACCTATTATGTTCCAGCCTTCTTTCTCCAAGGGCGGGATCGGAATTGCCGAGGATGTCTGGCTGGGAGCAGGAGTCATCGTGCTCGACGGCGTCACCATCGGAAAGGGAAGCGTCATCGGCGCCGGCGCCGTGGTGACGCAGTCCCTGCCGGAGTATTCTGTGGCTGTGGGCAGTCCCGCGGAGAGGATCAGAGACCGAAGAGAAAAAAAGCCGGATTCAGGGGCCTGAGCCTCTATCTATCCTTTTCCCACTCCTGGATCACGACAGAGCAGGCCATATTTCCGACGACATTGGTTGTCGTCCGGCACATATCCAGAATTCTTTCCACCCCCAGGATCAGGGCCAACCCCTCGAGCGGAATGCCGATCTGCTTGAGGACCATGACCAAGGTGACAATGCCCGCGGCGGGGACGCCGGCGGCTCCGATGGAAGCCAGAGTGGCCATCAGGACGATCATCACCTGGTCTCCGACGCTCAGCGGGAGGCCGTAGATTTGGGCGATGAAAACGGCGGAGACTCCCTGGTAGAGGGCTGTGCCGTCCATGTTGATGGTGGCGCCGAGGGGCATGACAAAGCTGAAAAATTTCCTCTCAATGCCCATATGTTCGAGGGAATCCATGGCCACAGGAAGCGTCGCGTTGGAACTCGAAGTGCTGAAGGCAAAGATCATAGCATCTTTGATGCCTCGGTAAAACCGCCGGGGGTTCATCTTGCCGAGCAAGGCAACGGATAAAGTGTTGAAGGTGAACGTATAGACAATCAGTCCGCCGATGACAGCCAGGGCATATTTCAGCAGTGTGGTTAAGATGTTCAGGCCGAACTGGCCGACGACACCGGCAATCAGCGCCAGGACGCCGAACGGGGCCAGCTTCATGGCCAAGTGCACGATCTTGATGATGGCGTCATTCAGGGCGTCGAGGAGACGGAGAAGGTTCTCTGATTTTTCTCGTTTGATCATCGTCAGCACTGTGCCGAAAAGAAGGCCCAGGAAAATAACCTGCAGCATGTTTCCCTCGACCATGGCTTGGAGGGGATTTGGCGGAACGATGTTGACAAAGATATCGATAGTTGACGGCTTCTCTTTGAGTCTTTCCAGCCCGATCTGGGCTTTCGATTCATAGCTTTTATAAAGCTCCGCTTGTGTTTCCTTGTTCAGGCCAAGACCGGGTTTGGTGATATTAGCAAAGAGGAGTCCGACCGTGATGGCGATGACTGTAGTGACCATAAAATAGGCCAGAGTTTTAGCCCCCATCCGGCCCACTTTTTTGATGTCTCCGACGCTGGCGGTCCCCAGCATGAGGGAGACAAAGACCAAGGGGACCACGATCATGGTGATGAGCCGCAGGAAGATCTTGCCCACGGGCTCGATGACCGAGGCTTTTTCTCCCAGCGCGAGCCCGACCAAAACACCGACAAACAAGCCGATCAGGATTTTTGTGTGGAGCTTAAGTTTCTTCACCTTTTTCTCCCTTACAGCCAGCCCTGTTCTTTGTACCAGGATATGGTCATCCTGAGTCCCTGGAGGAAGTCGATCGACGGGAAAAAGCCCAATTCTTTTTTGGCTTTTTGAATGGAAAGAGGCTTGGATTGAAGGAAAAAGCTCAGCTTGGCGCGGTTGAGAGGGGGTTCTCTCCGGAGAGGAGAGAATATTTTTTCCAGGATGAGGGCAGCCAGGCGGGCGGGAAGGAGGGGAAGGCGAAAACGCGGAATCCTTCTCCCGCAAGAAGACGCGATAACCCTGACGATTTCCCTCGCCGTCAAGATTTCCTCACCGGCAAGATGATAGACAGCACTCTTTTTTCCTTTTTCCGTAGCGAGCAGGATGCCTTTCACAAGATCATCGATATAGACAGGAGTCTGCCTTGCCTCTCCCTTTGTCGCCATGATGAATTTTCCCCGCGAGATGGCTTTGATGAGCTTAAAAGTGCGCTTATCCCGGGGCCCGTAAGCCCAGCCGGGCCTGATGACGACGATATCCATCCCATCTTCGGCAAAACGGAGAGCGGTCTTTTCTCCTTCGAGCTTTGTCCGGTCATAGACCTGGATAGGATTGGGTGAATAATCTTCATCGGCGATGTCGTTCTTTTTGACCGCGCCCAATACTCCTGCGGAACTCAAATGGATGACCCGTTTGACATTTTCCTCCCGGGCGGTTTCGAGGACAGCTTCTGTGCCGTGAGAGTTGATCCGGAAAAATTCGTCTTTTCCGATGACGGAAGAGCCCAAAACTGAGGCGAGGTGAAAAAGGACGTCCGTTCCTTTCAAACCCTCCCTCAGGGCGGCGCGGTCGCAGATATCTCCTCTTATGGTTTCGACTCCGCCTTCCTGAAGAATCGCGCCCCGATGAATCAAGGCTTTAACATTCCATCCGCTCTTGATCAGGGCATCGATGAGATGGCTGCCGATAAACCCTGACCCCCCGGTGACGAAAGCGCGCATCAGTTTTTCGCTTTATCCAGGACCTGACCTATTTTTTCCAAGTACCTCGGAAGAGTGTATTCCCTTCCAGCCCGTTCCGCCGCGGCGCGCGCCCTCACTTTCGCCTCTTCGCTTCTCAAGGCGAAAGAGATTCCCTCAGCCAGGCTTGAAGCATCTGGTTCGACAAGGATGGCATTCCGCGAGTTCAAAACCTGGGTGTGCGTCCAAAGGTTGGTGGCGACGAGCGGTTTCCCGGATTTCAGGAAGGAATAGATTTTGAGGGGAGTGTTGGTCCCGGCAAGGCGGGGAGAAACGAGAACATCGGCCAGGGACACATAAAGGGGAATTTGGGAGGGAGGAACTCTGTTCACAAAAATGACTCTTTCTGCCAGGCCGAGTTTCCCGGCTCTCGTCCTCATTTCCTCAAGCGCCGCTCCACTGCCTCCGACAAGAAGAAAGATCACATTTTCCCCGACTTTTTGGGAGGCCTCCAGGAGGAGGGGGATGCCCTGGTAGGGCTCAAAGTTCCCGGCATAGAGGACAATCTTTTCCCCCCGGGGAGCCAGTTCCTTCTTTTTTCGGGCGATATCTTCGGCCGAGAACTCTTCGCCGGGGAAGTCGAGGACATTCTCGACGAGGACCGCTTTCCAGCCGCAGCCCAATTTTTTGACTTTTTCCATCAGGTCTTGACAGATGACGATCACGGCCCGCGAATTCTTCAAAACGAAATTTTCCATTCTCCTGAAGAGAGATATCAAGAAGGATGATCGAGTAAACTCGAAATTTTCGAGCTGCTGCGGCAGGCTGGAGTGCATATCATAGATATGGGGCCGCCGCCAGAGTTTAGCCAGAGCGACGCCGAAGAGGGCAGCTTCTTCGTGGGAGAAGATAATGTCATAATGGGTTTTTGAGAGTTCGAAGGCAGCCCGGAGAAGAAGCAAAAAATCCAGGGGAATTTTGGCCAGGGAAGGGCCGATTTTGACCTTGCGGATAAAGAACAGGTTCGGAGGCCGGATGATTCTCAGATTTTTTAGGTTGACCTCTTTGCCGAGGGGATAGGTCACCAGAGTAACGGAGTGGCCGAGCTCACCAAGGGCCATAATCCTGAAATGAACGCTTATCGGAGTGCCCCGCGGCTCGAAGAAAGGCTCGGGAGCGAGCATCAGGATTTTCATCGATTTTTTGCTGAGGGGCTTTCCCCGGTATCAGAATCGATGACCTCTCGGATAAAGTAGATCGCCTTTCCCGAGGATTCATGATAGGCCCGGACCATGATCTCGGCCAAAAGGCCCAAAGTGACAAACTGGAAGCCGATGACGATCAGCAGCACTCCCAAAAGAAGGAGCGGCCGGTTGGCCGCGCTCACTTTAAGCACGAGCCTCTGATAGGAGAGCCAGAGCGAGATGATGAACCCCAGGACTCCGCTGACGAGCCCGAGGAGGCCGAATATCTGCAGCGGCCGCGTGGAGTAACTCAGGAGAAACTTGACGGTTAAAATATCCAGGATAACTCTGGTGAACCGGAAAATGTTGTATTTGGATTTCCCATGCCGGCGGGGCCGGTGATTCACTTTGACTTCGGCAATCGCGACTCCCATATTGCTGGCGATGGCGGGAATAAAGCGGTGGAGTTCACCGTAGAGTTTGATGTTCTTGATCACTTCCCGGCGGAAAGCTTTTAACGTGCAGCCGTAATCGTGCAGCTTGACCTGGGTGATACGGGAGATAAGCCAGTTGGCAACGGCAGAGGGAACGCGCCGAGAGAGGAATTTATCTTTACGGTTCTTTCGCCAGCCGCTGACGATGTCGTAGCCTTCTTCGATTTTCTGGACGAGAAGAGAAATGTCGTTGGGGTCATTCTGCAAATCAGCATCCAGGGTGATGATGATTTCCCCTGCGGCATAGTCAAACCCTGCGGAAAGAGCCGCGGTCTGGCCGAAATTTTTTCTCAGGCGGATGATCTTGACCCGGCCGTCTTTTTTCTGGATATGCCTGAGAATCTCCCGGGACTCATCGACGCTTCCGTCATCGACGAAGATGATTTCAACTGGACGCGAGAGATGTCCGGCTGAGGAGACTAGCTCCTGGTAGAGCTCTTTTAGATTCTCGGCTTCGTTATAAACAGGGATGATAAGAGAGAGGCTTTCCTGCCCTGCTTTGTTCATCCCGGCAAATATATCACAAAGGATTCAGGCCAGCAACAGCCCAGGGCTTGGGAAATCATATTTTTTTAAATTTTTGCTTGCAAAATTCTTTTTTTCATGCTAATTAATCAGGCACCTTTAAAGAGAGCCCGGGAAACAATCCCTTGGGCGCGGAGGCGTGGGGAAGAATGACTCTCCCGAGGAGAGCCTTCCTGAAATGGGGAGGCCTAAGTCTTGTCGGAGCAAAACTGGCTCCCCGTTTTCTATTCTCATCCCCCGGCCTAAAGGCTACGACTTCTTTGCCCCTCCGAGACCAGCTGTTTAATGAAGAATTCCCCTTTCCCTATGATGAGAATTATTTCCGGTGTGCGGAAAGAGTCTATAATGTTCGAACTCTCGAGGGCAAGGAACCGGGCTGCCAGGCCAACCTCAGCTTGGTCTTTAAACTGGGGAAAAAACTGGATGTCAAAGTCCTGGTCAGCGAGAGGCTGGAGGGCCTTTCCACGACCAAAGACGTGTTTGCTTTTTATGGCGTTGAAGACAGCCTGGACATAGACATAGCCGGCGGAGAGGGCTCGCGGGTCTATTATCAAGTTCTTTATCGCGAAGGGGGAGGAAACTGGAAAGCGTTGTCTCCCAAGAGCTTCAAGCAGCCGAGCGTCAGCCTGGAAAACGGCGGCAAGGTGACGGTCATTTTTCTTGCGGATGACCACACCTTTGATGATGCCGATTTCCATGTTCCCGATGCCTTCAAAGGGACTAAATTAAGCGGCGATTATGTGAATGAGCTCTTGAAAGCAATCAGGTTTCATCCCGCCTGGCTAATTTCAAACACGTTAAGAGCGCTAAAAGGCGGCTTTTGTCTGGCCCATACTCTTCGATACATCATGGCCAATGAAGACCCGGATTTTATCATCAACCTTGGGGATACCACAGGAATCAGCGCTGCCTATAAGTGGAAAAACTTGGGGCTGCCTACCGAAAAACTGACAGAAAAAGAATATGATTATATCTCTTACACCTTATGGCTGAGGATGAGAAAGCTTTATTCGGCCCTGACTCCGCACATGCCTATGTTCATCGCCCAGGGCAATCATGACGGCGAGGAGCAGTGGTCAGCAGCCAGGGTTTTGGCTTGTGAGTGGCGGAAGAAGCTTTTCCCGATGCCCGATGATCAGACCTATCCGGAGGGCGGTCATCCTGAGGGGAAATATTATGCTTTTTCTTGGGGCAGTGATAAATCCAATCGAGGCGGCGTCCGGTTCATCGTTCTCCATACCACGGCGTTCACAGGCGAAGACTATCCCAAGACTCCCGAAGGATGGACTCTCGGGGAGGCACAGGGGCAGTGGTTTGAACATGTTGTCAAGATGGGGGAGAAAGACTGGGTTTTTGCCTGTTTTCATCACGTCTTAGGGGGTTGGCCGGCAGGTCCTGAAGAAAATATAAAAGAAATTGCCTACGGAAGGGGGCCTCTGTTTACTCCGGCCGATTACTATGGTTATGCCGACCCCAGCCGCGTGGAACAAGTGAAGTGGACAGATCTCGGCCAAGAAAATGGCCTGAGGGCTTTTTTCTACGGGCATGATCACATTTTCCATGTCAAAAAAATTAGCGCCGATCGAGAACATAAAGAAATGTTAGGCGTCTGCTGCGGCTCGCCGAAGTACATAGGAGAGGCCGGCTGGTGGAACGGAAACTACTGGAGGAAACACTATGGGTCCGGTTTCCCCCCGGCTCAGCGATTCTGGGGCCCCCCAGGAATCACCAAGCTGACCGTTAAAAAAGGCGAAGCTACGATTGAATATCTTGCCACTGCCTTCACCGCCTATTCGAATCACCCCGAGCAAGCCAATATCGGGAGCGTTCTTGAAACCCGGCGGCTTGCCAATCCTCCTCCAGAGCTTTGGCTGGAAAAGAAGGAACTTACTTTCCAGGCGTTCGAAGGACAAAAAAGCCCCCCGCCGCAGGTGTTTAGGGTCAAAAACAGAGGAAGCGGAGCTCTCCGTTATCAACTGAAGACTGACCAGCCCTGGATTTTTCTTTCTGCGGAACATGGCGAGAGCTGGGGGGAAAGGGATGAGATAAAGACGTTTGTGCGGACGAGAAATCTTGAGGAAGGGGCTTATGAAGGCAAGATCACGGTGGAAGCGCCCGACGCCGCCAACAGCCCGCAGGAAGTCCATGTTCGCTTGACCGTAAGCCAGCCTACTCTCCATGCACCAAGGAGTTTTAGCGGCCGAAAAATGGAAGGCGGGACGGCTCTCTCAGGAGAGGTCGTCATCCTTCTGACCTGGAGTCCCCATCCCCTGAACCGAAATGTTCGGGGCTATAGAATTTATTCTCTGGATGAAAAGGGGAATTTGCAGCTCTTAGGTGAAGTGGATGGGAAAACTTTAAGTTATCAGGTGAGAAATGTCGATCGCCAGAAGTCTTATCGGTTTGCCCTTGCCGCTGTTGATGACAAGAACCGGGAAGGAGAGAAGGCTTATACGGTTGTGGCGTAATAACTAAAGTTAGATTAATGCAGGGCCGCGACCGCGTCGATTCCCATCGAATACTCTTGGGAGTGGAGGATATAAGGTTTAGCTAACATCTGGTCTGTGTAATCTTTGAACACGATCTTAACCCTTTTTGAGGACCTGATGTTGCCCAAGTCGAACAGCTCGGGGCTTTGGAGCCCGCTCCCCATGCCGATGCTCTCCCATTCGCCGTTCTCAGCCAGGACAAAGACGCCGTAGTTCATGGTTTCAGGTTGTATCCCCTCGCTTGACCGCTGAGCATAGACGGCAAGGTCATTTCCCCGGCCGTTTCTGACCTCGATTTCAAGGTCCAGAATTCCGAAGTAAGCGATTTCCGCAAACCGGCCATCCGGCTGGTAAAGTGCGAATTCGGGATTTTCGACCAAGAGCGTATCCGGCAGAACAACCGTGGCAAAGCCTGGATAGAAGACTTCAGATTCAGCCGCCTGACTTTCTTGTGTCTCTGGGGAAACATATGCCTCCGGCTCGATATTTGCTCCTTTTAAGGAATCGGGAGAGGTTATCGAAACGGCCGGCTTTTTGGTCAGCTGCTTGAGGTCGGCGTTCGTGATCACCTTGACGTTTTTCCCCTTGAGCTGCTCTCGCCTTTCCTGCTCTTTTTTTGATATCTCAACCAGGCTTTGAGCGGAAAGCATGGCCGCGCCCACCAAAGAAACAATAATGAGGGAAATGCTTTTTTTCATTTTCCGCCTTCTTTTTTATTATACCCCAACGCCAAGGAAAATCAAATTTTATGCACCCCCCAAGATAGCATCTCTATTTCCGTGATTGTCTTTTTTAGCCTGGTCAAGGGATTCGCTCCCTTCACCAAGCTCTCTTGCGACATTGAAGGGCTCCATGATCATCACGGAAACGGAGATGCTTCCTGTCGTTTTTTACATCTTGCACCCGACTGTATTATACTGAGCCACGAAAAGGATAGATATTGAGCAGAGAGAACTGGAATGGCGCCGTGGCGGAGCAAGGCTGAGATCGTGATCATCGGCGGCGGCATCATCGGCGCAAGCACAGCATACCATCTGGCGAAACGCGGGCTTAAAGATGTTATTCTTATAGAAAAAGACCTCCTGGCCCAGGGCGCAACGGGGCTGAGCGTAGGGGGAATTCGGCAGCAGTTTTCCCACCCGGCAAATATAAAGCTCTCGCAGGAATCTGTCCGTGTTTTCGAGCGATTTGAAGAAGAATTCGGGGTGGACATCAAGTTTCAGCAAGCCGGATATCTCTTTTTGGCCCGCAAAGAAGAAACCTGGAAAGAATTCTTTGCCTCCGTCGAAACGCAGCACCGTCTCGGCGTCCCGGTCGAGACCCTTGCGCCAAAAGAAATCAAACGGCGGTGGCCCTACCTGAATGTTGACGACATCCAGGGCGGCACTTTCGGTCCGAAAGACGGTTATGCCGACCCCTATCTTGTAACCATGGGATTTGCCGGCGCGGCCCGCAAACTCGGTGTGGATATAGAAGAGTTGACAAAAGTCACAGAGATCAAAATAACCGGAGGCAAAGTCCAAAGTGTTGAGACGACCCGAGGTCCGATTTCCTGCTGCATGGTTGTCAATGCAGCCGGCCCTTGGGCGGCGGAAGTCGCCAGGATGGCAGGGCTGGAATTACCCGTGAGACCTTACCGGCGCCAGGTCTTCATGACTGCAGCTTTCGACGCTCTTCCTAAGCCTGTGCCGATGATCATAGACCAGGATGTCAGTTTCTATTTACGCGGAGCAGACCCGGGAATTATCCTGGGTATGAGCGACCCGGAGGAACCATCAAGCTTTCATCTTCATGTCGATAGAGAGTTTATGGAGAAAGTCGTTGAAGCGGCGACGCACCGAGTTCCGGCCCTTGAAGCCGCCGAAATTTTCCGAGGCTGGGCCGGCCTCTACGAAATCACGCCTGACGATAATCCAATCATAGGCGAGATCCCGGCCGTACGCGGTTTTTTTTGCGCCTGCGGGTTCTCCGGGCACGGCTTCCAACAGGGACCGGCTGTCGGAAGAATCCTAAGCCAGATCATCTTGGAAGGCTCGACAGATTTTGACCTTTCGCCTTTTGCCCACGACCGCTTTGCCATGAAGCCCGAAGGCGAGAGAAAAGTCGTCTAAGAGATCTTCCCCAGAATAATATCAGCGGCAAGGTCGGCCGTGTGGATCGCTGTTAGGACGCCGGCCAAAAAAAGCTCGGAAGCGGCATAGATCCCGACTATTCCCCCCGATGTGGCGGTCTTTTTCCAGGACTAAAACCTTTTTGCCGTTGCGGGCAAGTTTCGCGGCGCAGCTTAAGCCTCCGATCCCTGCGCCGATCACAATAACGTCGTAGGTCATCTCAGGCAAATGCCCAGAGGTCTATTGTTTCAAAATTCCCTCAAAGGCTTTGATCACTTCCATCAGATCGTTGTTCTCGTAGGTGAGTTCCCAATCGCCCGTTCTCTTGGCTCCTGGATAAAACTGGCCGTTATAGACCATCTTTTCGTCTTTCAGCGTCAAGACGAGCTTATAAGGAGGGGCCAATTTATACGGCTTGTATTTTTCAAGATTCCGCAGAGCACTCTCCACGCCGGCCCTTATCTTTTCCCGTGTTACCTCGGGATGAAGGCTGAGTGCGGCTGCCCCTATCCCCTCTTTAACGGCAACGGTCTCGACCTCCCCAAAAAGCTGTTTGGCCTGGTCACAAATTGCCTTGTCCCCTGCCACAAACGCCACGGGGACATTGAAGTATCCCGCTATCAAAGCGTTGATCCCCGCCTCGGGCAAAGCGACGCCGTTAATCTTTGCCTCCATTATTCTGCCGGTCATGGTGTGCTCGATGATGGCATCGGGCGTTCCTGCTTTGGCATGGTAGCCGACAAACATAACAGCATCAAAAGTCCCGTCGATTCCATCCATCATCACCTTCGGCCCTCCCGACCAGTCCCGGAGGAGCTTAGCCCGTTTGTCCAAAAGGTCAGGCAGAATGTTACGGGCCGAGCCATGGGAGTCACGGACCCAAATTTCCGTAGCCCCGGAAGTCGAGGCACCTTCGACCGCAGCATTTGCTTCGAGGGTCATGATTTTCCTGAAATACTGGTAATCATCCGCCGCTTTCCGGTCGCATTCTTCTGACGTCACGACCCCTGTAATGCCTTCCATGTCCACTGAGATGAAGACTTTTAGACCTTTGGCAGGTTGGCTGAAGGTGAAACTTAAGACAAGGACAATAGACAGCAAAAGAAGAATTGCTTTTTTCATTGAGACCTCCTTGGAGAAAAATTTGCAAACGCGTGCTGGTATTATAACGTGTTAGCGCAAAATCGAAAAGCCAATCCCGTGCGGCATATTTTCTAAAGGGAAGGCGACGAAAATAAGGATATCCCAGA
>CAZKEW010000069.1:0-11248 GCA_964551885.1 uncultured Eubacteriales bacterium | reverse complement strand
GAAGATGGCGCCGCATTTGAAGATAAAAAAAATTGACACTGCGCTGGCTAGGCTCGCCGAGCACGAAGTCCGCTGCCAGCTCTGTCCGCGCGAATGCGGCGTTAACCGCATCAAGGGAGAAAAAGGATTCTGCCAGAGTGGAAAAGAAGCCTCTGTCTCTCATGCCCTGCTTCATTATGGCGAAGAGCCTGTCCTGAGCGGTTGCCGGGACTGCGCCGAGAGTGGGCCCACAGGAACCCGGCGACGCTCGGGGTCGGGGACGATATTCTTTACCGGCTGCAACCTCAAGTGCTCTTTCTGCCAGAATTACCAGTTGAGCTGGCTCGGTCAGGGCAAACCGGCGAGCGATGAGGAGCTGGCCAGGATGATGCTCAAGCTCGAGGCCAAGGGCGCTCTCAATATCAATCTTGTTTCGCCCTCTCACCTTCTCCTGCCGATTCTCAGGGCTCTGCGAATAGCTTACGGCCAAGGTCTAAATCTCCCCGTTGTTTACAACGCCAACGGTTATGAAAAAGCCGACGTCATTATGAACCTGGACGGAATTATCGATATCTATCTCCCAGACCTCAAATATTTTTCATCTGAAGTCGCCGGAAAATTTTCTGGAGCGGCTGATTATTTTGAGCACGCGAGCCCGACCATAAAAGAAATGTTCATCCAAAGGCCCATTCTTGTCCTCGATAAAGCGGAAATTGCCCGCGAGGGCCTTATCATCAGGCATCTCGTCTTGCCCGGACAGACAAAGGACTCTCTGGCCATCTTGGAATGGCTGGCTAAAGAGCTTTCGACAGATGTCTATCTAAGCCTGATGGGTCAGTATCAGCCTTGTTTTAGATCCCCCAAAGAGCTGCAAAGACCGCTCCGGCCGGAAGAATATCAGAAGGTTCTGGTCAAAGCGGAGGAGCTCGGGTTTGAAAATTTATTTATCCAGCCCGAGGCTTTTAACCCTGAGGACCATCTCGTCCCGGATTTTAACCTTGACACGCCTTTTAACTGGGGTGGAAAACCAAAAGACCGCTAATTTCCCGGCGTTTGAGGAGTATAAGAACGAGGCTTCGGGAGCCTGTATTCTTGAATCCCCAGAGCAAGAGCGATTTCTCGCAGCTTTGCCTGGATCGCGCCGACGTTCTCCGGTCCCATGCGAAGAAGATGTTTTTGGGCTTCGCTCAAATTTTCCAATTCATCATCAATTATGACGTAGCTGACGACAGTCTTCTCCAAGAGAATATTGCCTTCCACGACGGGTGTTTCCAAGAGTTCGACGATAGCTCCGAGAAAAGTGTCTTGGAAATCCTGGTCCGGATACCCCAGGTCCCTATAGGCTTCCTGGAAAAGGGGCTTCAGTCCGCGGAAAAGATAGGCGCATTGCTTGCTGTCCAGGGAAACGACGACATCTACCACGGGGTTGTAGCGGCTGTATCCTTCCGGGTCCGCATAAAAAAGATTGCCCTTTTTGATGGCCACGAAATCTCCGGCGGGAATGAAAAAATCGATGTGCGGCCGGGGGCTGAGGCCGTTGGCGATATTGTCCACGGCGGCGACGAAGCGCCTGATCAGATGGTCGCTTTTTAGCCAGACAGGAAGCCTCGGATGAGAGGAGACTTCCTTGGCCAACTGGCGCACTAAGTCATCGCTTTTGTCTAGCTCCACAGGGGGCAATTGCGGAATCTCGGCTTGCTCTGACGGAGCGGTTTCTTTTTCTGTTGTGACTGCCGGCTGAGGTTCAGTCGGCTTAGGAAATCTATCCGCCTTTTTGTAGATCAAGAAGTAATAGAGTGCCGCACCGATGGCCAAGACAAGGAAAATGCCGACGGCGGTTTGAATAATTTTCTTGCCTTCTTTTTCTTCTATTTCTTCTTTTTCTTCTTTTTCTTCCCTTTCTCCATCCATCTTCCTCTTCTCCTTCACGTATTTTTAGTCTTCGACCTTTTTGATTTTGATAACGCCATGAAGCGCAGAAAGCGAAATGGATGCTCCCCCCTCTCCCAACCGCACGGAGACCGTCTTGGCAGGCAGAGGCTGTTTGAGGTCAATGTCGCTCGAAATATCTCCCTCGGGCGCATTGACTTCGAGTTGAGCCCCCGCCCCGGGCTCGAGATAGAGCACAATGTCGCCCTGCTCAGTCTTTATTCGAACTTCATCCTCAGGCCTGATGTCCAAGAGCTCCGCCTCAACAGAGCCGCTTACCAGAGCGATATCCACAGCGCCAGAAAAATTCTTAAGCGTGATGTCCCCTTCCTCTTGGCCGATTTGAACGCTGCCAAAGACGTCGGCGATTTGAATATCGCCCCGCCCGTTGCGGATGCCGTTGAGCTTGATTGACCGGGGAACGCGCAGGTCATAGTGGACCAAGCGAAACTCATCCTCTTTGCCGGCAGTGGGCGTTTTGATTCTGATCATATCGTCAGAGCTTTGAATCTGAATGTCTGGCTCCAGCTCGCGCGTGCCGTAGAAATAAAATCTTGGCGACCGAGGATAGCCTCTCTTTTCTACCGCCGTTATATCGACCCTCTCTTCGTCCCAGCCTTGAATCTTGATGTTGCCGTTGGCGTTTTCCAGAGAGAGAGTCCCGCCCGACTTCAAGGCCAAAGTTTTATGGAATTCGCTCTTGGGATACCAGGACCGTTCAGGATTCCGGTCATCTACCACAGCCACCACACAAGAGGTCGAAAGCGCCACGACTAAGACAAGAATAAAGAAAAACACGCCGTTCATTTTTTTTCTCATCTTTTCCCCAATCATTTTAAACATAAATCCTCTTCTATTTCAATCGCCCAATGCTGTCAATTCCCTATCGAATTCAGATTTTTTTTGCTTGTGCTCAGCCGTCAAAGCCTCGAGCTCGCGATAGAGGATGTCGATATCCGCCTTCAAGCGGTGCATGGCTTTGGAGATCTCCACGATCTCTTGGCCTTTTTTCCCGCGTCCGGCTTCGATAATGGCTTGGTTCATTTTCTCGAGCTCGCTCTCCTTGACTTCGATGCCGACTTCAATTCCGGCGATTTTCGTCTCCAGAGGCTTGAGCCTCTTCGCCCGCTCCACAAGGATTGCGGACCGGAGTTTGCGCAGGTCCTTTTTGCTCGGCTTCTCCTCCTCTGCTCTATCTTGCGTTCGCCCTGCCTCCTGCTGAAGCTCTTCCTCTTCCTGCCAGCCTATCTTTTCCAGGAATCTCTGATAATCTATCTCATAAACCGATATCCCCCCACCCTGAAAGACGACGAGACGGCTGGCCAAGGCATGGAGGAACATCTCGTTATGGGTGACCATAACCACGGCGCCCTCAAAGTTATCGATGGCCGCAAGCAAAGCATCGCTCGCTTCCATATCGAGATGGTTTGTGGGCTCGTCAAGGAGAAGAAGATTCAGGGGCGAGGCGATGAGCTTTCCGAGGACAACCCGACTTTTTTCCCCGCCCGAGAGGACGGAGATCTTTTTTAAAGCCTCATCCTGTTCGAACATCATCGCTCCGCAAATCGCTCGGCTGCGTTTAGGGTCGGACTCGGGGTCAACGGAGGCGATTTCTTCAAGAACGGTGTTCGAATCGCTGAGCCCGGCTACGTTGGACTGTTCGAAGTAGCCAGGAGAGACGGCCAGAGGGCTGCTTATTTCTCCTTCCTGGGGCTTGAGAACTCCGGCCATCAACTTGAGTAGCGTTGTCTTCCCTTTGCCGTTCTTCCCGACAACACAGACTCTGTCACCGGCGCCGATGCTGATGCTGAAATTCATGATCAGGGGTTTTTGCGGGTCATAGGAGAACGAGAGGTCGCGGACGTTCAGCGCATATTTGCCATGAAAGGGCCTCTCCAGGAACGAAAAATCGAGCTCGGCCATCTTTTCGAGCTTCTCGCGCTTTTCCATCTTGGCCAATGTCTTGATCCGAGACTGGACCAGGCCGACCAGCCGGGCTTTGGCCCTGAACTGGCTGATGAAGAGCTCAATCTCTTTCCGTTTCCGTTCGTCATTGAGTCGCGTTTTCTCGTAAGTCTCCTCGTCCTGGGCGATCTGGGCATAATATTTTCCTGTGGTGCCGGCGATTTTCCGAACTTTCCTCCTGTGGATCCCTAAGATATGCGTGACCACGGCGTCCATAAAACTCCGGTCATGGGTGATGAGCATGAACTCGCCCGGCCAGCGGAGCAGGAAGCGCGAGAGCCAACGAATGGAGGTAATGTCCAGGTAATTGTTCGGCTCATCCAGGAGGAGCAGGTCGAAGTCCGAAAGAAGGACCTTGGCCAGGTTGAGCCTCACTTGAAATCCGCTCGACAGCTCAGCCGGACGACGGGAGAAATCCTGTCCGTCAAACCCGAGACCGGCCAGGACTTTTTCCACTTTCCATGTCCTCTCTGCTTCCGCAGCCGGAAGTCCCTTGGCGGCCTCTTTAAGGATAGTCTCTTCGGTAAACCGGAGTTCTTGCTCCACATACCCGATCCGGTAATTCTTAGGAATATAGATTTTGCCTGAATCAGGCGATTCCATGCCGACCATAAGCCGAAACAGAGTTGTCTTGCCGTGCCCATTTCTTCCGACGAGGCCGACCCTTTCCTTCCTGTTTATCTTAAAATTGATGTCATCGAAGAGAAGCTGAGGGCCGTAGCTCTTGGAAAGGCTCTCAACAGCAATCATTTCCGTCCTGTCACATATCGAGTCCACGCAGGCCGCAAATTTGAGGCCGCAGTCGAAATCGTCTGAATCCTTAGGATTTCATTATATCGAAAACAGAAGGGGTTGGCACCTCATTATCCAATCTCGGATGTTTTTTCCTTCTCAATCGGATGGGAGGAATTGAAACTCTTTTTGCCCCGCTTTCTCCCCTCTTTTCCGGCATCTTTCCGCAGCTTTCTTGTCTCCCGCATCATTCCACAGTTGGAGGGCTCGGTCGAATTCCCCCAGCTTTTCGCAAGTCCTGGCGATCTTCCTCTTGTTTGGAGGCGTCTGTTTTTTGTACATCTCCAGGGCGGCGCGATAGTCGCCCTTGCGGAACAACGCATCTCCGGCCAGGGCGAACCTCTTCAATCGGCTGTAAAGCGAAGCCGCCTTCTCGAATTGGCCGGCGTAGAAGTAGCAATCGGCCGCCCTGCTCAGGTTGCCGCTTCTCTCAAATATCTCCGCCGTTCTCTCATAAGTTCCCATCCTGGGAAAAAATCGGCCGGCTGCTTCCAGGAGATTGTTTCTTTCGCACCATGATAGGCCTTCCCTGTAAAACCTGTCTTCCCCACAGAGATAATAAAGAAGGTTGTGAGCGCTCAGGCGAATTTTTGGCAGGATCTCGTTGAACTCCTCGGTCCTGTCGAGAACGAAATATCTTAGGGCCAGGCCTTCCCAGTTCTCCGCCTTCACGAATTCGGGGATTTGTCTTTGAAATTTCGCTTTAACCGCCTGGAATCGCGTTTCATCAAAAAGTTTGAACGCCCTGAAATAATCGAGGAGAAAGTTGTAATCCCCTCCCCTCTCCAGATAGTGGAGGGTTTTCTCCCAGAATTCGGCCTTGAAGTCATACTCGCCCAGAACATGCCCCCAGGCTCGCATCTCCTCCGGATTCGGGTTCTCGGCAAAATACAGGTCGAAAAGTTTGACCACGAAGTCGCTTCTCAGCTTCGAGCGGGAAGCCCAATCCAGATCAGGCCGCCCCTTCTTCTGATGGCTCAAAAAGAATTTCGCCGCGACTCCCACAGCGTTCGAGTAGATGCACATTTCGGCGATTCGCGCATAGTCTCTCGCTCCCTCGCTCTTCGCCCACGCCTGGAACGCTTTTTCTTCTTCCCCCAGCATCGCGTAACAGATGCCGACCTCAGGACGGGCATTTCTGAAAAAGGAAAATATCGACAACGCTTCGCGGTATCTTTTCCCGTCGAATAAATCCTTGCCCAGCCGGTAGACCCAGGTGTCGTCGGGTATTCTCCGGGCGATTTTCGCGGCCAGAGGAAAGCCATCCTTCCGGTCTTCCTCCGAGTTCAGATAGTTTTCGAGCGCGCTTTTATAATCCTTGAGTTTCTCATAGGTTATTCCCGCCGCATAAAAATCCTTGGCAAGCTTGAAGTGCCTGACTGCTTCCTCGTAGTTTTTCAGGCGAAGAAAGCACTCCCCTGTTCTCTTATGGTCCTCCAGGACGAAGAACCTGACTAGGGACGGGAAATATTTTCTCCGGACAAAGAGCGTCTCCGCCTCCGCCGCGAGAGAGGACTTGTCTTTGAAGGCTTTGAGGCATTTCGTCGCCTTCTCAAAATCTTTCTTTTTCTCATAGATGACAAGCAGCTTCTCGCTCTGTCCTGTTTTTTCGTACAGCTCCACAAGCCGTCCGGCGTTTTTCACCTTCTTCCATAAGACCTCGGCCAGGGGGTAGTTTCCGCTCTTCGAGTAAAGGTCGGCCGCTTTTTCGAATGACTTCAGTCGGACGTAGAGGCCGGCGGCTTTTTCGAAATCACGGGACTGCTCCAGGCAGGCTGCCGCCTCTTTAATGTTTTTCAGATGCTCGAGGTAGATTGCGGCAAGCTTCTGATATTCCCCGGCCCTCCTGAAACATGGAATGGCCTCCTGATACATTCCTCTTTCCAGATAAAGATCACCGGCTCTTCCGTATCGTCCCTCTTGCTTGAAGACCTCAACCCGGCAGAGGAACGCTCGGTCCTCGTTCCTCAATTTCTCCCACAGGAAGAGGGCTTTCTCGAATTCGCCGGCCTTCTCATAATTATGGGCCGCCCTTTCGAATTCCCCGATCTTCTCAAAATCGAGGGCGGCCTCGCCGTATTTCTCCTCCTTCTCAGAGGCGTAAGCCGAGGCCTTTGTCAAGAGCTTTAAGTCGCCTCCGTTTTTATAGCACTCCATCGCCGCCCGATAAAACTCCTTCTCGAAGAAATAGTGTCCCTGCTCGATCCATTCCTCAGGCGACGTGAGAACGTTCCAGACGCCGTTAATAAAGCTTCGGTCGTCTGTCGTGAACACGCGGCCCCTGAACTGCGGGTTTTCCCAGATCAGGGAAGGACGGCCTCCGTCGTAGACGATCAGGTCGTTCTGGGAGCGGGTGATCCCCACATACAGAAGGTTGATCTCATGCTTGATCTTGGCTTCATGGATGGACTTTTTGCTCAGGTCGAGGATGATCTTCCAAACATCCTCGGCAAATTGGTCATCGCAAAATTTCCAGAGGACGACGGTGTCGAATTCAAGGCCCTTGGCCTCGGCGATGGTGAAGACCAGCTCTGTTTCCAGGAGCCTCTGGAGCCGCATTTTCTCTGCTTCGGTGCGCACCAGGATGGTCCTGCGGGCCCCAGCCGCCCGCAAAATCTCGAGCATGTCTTTCTCGCCGATTCCCGTAACGACCGCCGCCGGCCGGCCTTTATACTTCCAGTCTTCGGGGACTTCCTCTGCTTTTGTGCCAAGATATTTTTCCTTCAACCCGAGCAGGATGTTGGACAGCTCGACGATGCTGCCGGAGCTTCGGAAATTCAGGATCAGATAGCGAACCTCCGGGACCTCCAGCCCTCTCTCGTAGAACTGCCTCTTCACCTCCTCCCACCTGAACCCGCTGGGGTTAATGGTTTGCTTTGTGTCCCCGGCAAAAAAGACGTTCATCGGGTTATGGACCATGTCAAACAGGAGATTGATCTGGATATCGGCGAGATCCTGGACCTCGTCGCAGGCGAGGACGTCGTAAGTGAATGTTTCCAAATTCTTCTCAGAATAAGCCCTGAGGACTTCCCTGGTCAGGTCGAGCTCATCCCACAGGCCGTCGCTCTCGAGCCTGTCCTGGTACCACTCAAAGATGCGGTAAATCTCTTTCCTGTTGAATCGAAAATTGGGAGCCTTTTTCTTCCCCAAAAGCTCGTATTCGAGGAAGGACAGGTGTTTCCGGCGGACGATGTCTTTCCGTTTTTGCAGCTCTTCGAGGGTTCGGCCCAGTATGGATAGGATTCTATCGTGGAACGTCTCATCCTGCAGGTACCTGTCCAGGTGGACGGAAAAAGAGGAGATGTTCGTCCTCAGATGTTTTTCCACGAAGCTTTCGACGGCCTTCAAAGATTCTAACTTGGAAAAGAGGATGAATTGCTGCTGAAGCCGCCCGACCAGACCCGGGTCGATCGCCTTCTTCCGGATCATCCCGTGCGCGCGCTCAAGGACCGACACGTTCACCTGAGGAAGGGCTCCCTTGATGATCGAGCGGATCTCCTCCCAGACAAGGGCCGAATCGAAACTCTGCTGCAGCGGATGCGAGGCAAACATCCGGCTGAACCGGTTGAAATCCACCTCTTTTTCAGGGGAAAACGCCTTCCCGAAGCGCAGCGCGATCTCCAGGATGAAATCCTTGTATGCATGAAAATCGGGGAGAACGGCGTCCCGCCTCCACTCGGCTTCGTTCAAGAGGCCCCGATAAAGCTTCTCGGCGAAGTTTCTGAGTGAGCGGTTGTAGGTGATAAAGACCTTTTTCTTCCTGCGCCAATCGCTCTTTAAAAGATAATAGACGGAGAGGGTGGTCTTGCCGCTGCCCGCCGTGCCTGAAACAAGGACGGGCAGTGGGGATTCCAGGACGGATTTTTGCTCCGGGCTGAGATAGAGGAAAAGCTCAAAGTCATCCTGAGTATATCGTTGAATTCTCTCCCACTCGGGATTATCGACGGGATACCATCTCTGGCTTCCCGATTCGTCCTTCGCTTTTTCCGTAATTGGCTCCTGGGTGAAAAAGGAAGGCTCCAGCTCTTCCAGGTCGATGTCTTCCCAGCGCAGCTCCTTAAAGTCCTGGAATCTGAGGAAAGGGACATTCCCGGGAACAATGGTCCTGGTAATTCTTGAAAGCTCATCGTGAGTGACGACTCCCCAGACATAGACGACAAGATCTTTTTTCGCCGGCTTTCCGTAATTCCCCAGGGTGAAGAGGAGCCTTTTGTCTTTATCGAGCGGTGCCTCGAAAACGCATTTCGATGAGGCCGTCCTCAGCTTTTTCGCCCGGATCTTCCCTTCCCATAGCCCCGACTCGAGGAACTCAAATTTTTCCCGGGCCCTTTCCCGGAAGCTTCTTGGCAGTCCGAGGAGGTATTTCTTGACCGTGGAGTTGATCAGGACGGTGGCCATAGTCAGAATTTGTAATTATAACAGAAAACAGCGTCACTTTTCTTGCCATTTTTTTTACGCTGACTTGCGACACGAATAGGACATTCCAAATATATGGAAAAAATTTTTCATCGATTGACCATTGCCTTTTGCTATGCTATAAATCAAAAAGGTCTCTTGCCATGAACAGGGAAATTCATGATTTTGAGCACGTCGATGGGGCACTGGCTGTCTTATATAGGACAAAAACCCCAGCCGAGCGGTTGCGCCTAGGCTTCGGCCTTTGGAAATCGGCGAATATCATACTGACCAATTGCCTCCGTTCCTTGCATCCAGACTGGGACCTCAACCGCATTCAAAAGGAAGTCGCCCGGAGGATGTCTCTTGGAGCAATATGAGTTCCTCACCCATATTGTCAGGTGTCTGGAAGCCCTGAAAATCCCTTATTTCATCACCGGAGCCGTTGCCTCTATTGCTTATGGGGAGCCAAGATTAACCAACGACATCGACATCGTGGTTGATCTAAAGGAGGATGATATCCTCCAACTAAAAAAATATTTCCCTGAAAATAATTTCTATCTGGACGTTGACACGGCTCAAAAAGCTGTTCGACAAAAGCGTCAGTTTAATATCATTCATCCTGCTTCAGGTTTAAAAGCGGATATGATGATTCCGGGAAAAGATGCCCTTGACGAGAGCCGTTTCCACAGAATCAAGCGTCTCAAGCCCACAGAGGACACCGAAGCCAATTTTGCTTCCCCAGAGGATGTGATCATCAAAAAAATGCAGTTTTATCAGGAAGGGCAATCCGACAAACACATTCGCGACATCGCAGGCATCCTCCAAATTTCAGAAGAATTGATTGACTTCAGCTACATTGATTTATGGGCAAAAAGGCTGGGCCTGGAAAGCCTCTGGCTTGCTATCCGAAAGAAAATCGCAGAAATCGGCCAAAAGGCTCCAGAATAGAAACCCGCCCATTGAGTTCGGCTGGCGGCGGCTCAGAGCCTTTCGGCATTTCGAGTGATTTTATAGGAGTTTCATTGTTGCGCGAGATGGCAGAGAAACCTCCGCCAATCCATGTGTTTGAGCAGGTCGCCCTGATAGCGGCCGGCGGCGTAAGCTTTTCATGCAATCGGGAGCAGAGATTTGATGCTCATAGAGGAGAGATATCGGGCGACCACAAAAAGGAATTTCTTAACACCTAAATCTTATCCTCTAGAGGCCAACCGGAACCAATAAATAAAAAGCTCTTTTTCCAGCTCTATATGATTCGGGAACTTCTGGGATATTATCTCCCAGAAGTGATCATTATGCCGCTTCTGCTTAAGATGCGTGAGCTCATGGAAGACTATGTACTCAAGCAGATATTCGGGCAAATACCGGGCGAGCTTGTTAAAGACAAGATTTTTTTGGGCACTAAAGCTTGCCCACTTTGTTTTCATCAATTTGAAGTAAACGTTGTTTAACCTGACTTTCAATTCATCCGCCGCCTTCATGATTAGCGTCAGCACGAGCCCCTTAAACTCATCGTTACTTCTCTGGACTAATTCCTTTTTATCCGATTCTTTTAAGCACTCTTCAATGAATGCCCTCTTTTTCCCGATCCATTTGCTATGCTTTTGAAATAGCTCCTCATGTCGAGCATTGAGAGGAAGGATAAAATGCAGCTCACCCGACGTGAATTCAAGCCGGGGATATTTGATCTTTCTGTAAGAGATTTTGTGATCGATATTCTCAAGTCCCATAATTCTTTACGTTATCAGCCAGCTTTTTATGGAGCGCATTCATCTCATCAAATGACAGCCCGAATTTGCCTTTTAGCTTCCTGACGAAGCTTCTGATTTCCCGTTCGACTTCTTTCTGGGCGGTTGCCTGTTGTATCCACCCTGTAAAAAGGTACTTCTGCAAAGATTGAGAAAGCCCTTTGACGATGGCCACAAAATCATCGGCCTTCTGAATGCATCTCTCGAGCTCGAGCAGAATCGAATAATCAAGATCTGAGAAACCCAATTCCCTCTGTCTTTGCGATAGGGTTTCTTTCTCTTTTATTATTTTTACGCTTTCTTCGTAGATTCTCTTGTAATCCCTTGTTTTCTCTCTCCACATCTCGAGCAGCCGTTCCACTTTTTCGGCCAGGGATTCATAAATCGGGTTTCTATGCCGGTCCACCAAAATGAACCGGTTCAGCGTGAACAGAATATTG
>CAZKEW010000068.1:0-11298 GCA_964551885.1 uncultured Eubacteriales bacterium | reverse complement strand
TCGGAGAAGAAGGAGCAACCGCCTCGCCCACTCCAACCTTTATCTTTATACCATATTGGGCCAATTTTTTGTAGAGGTTGCTGCGCGGGGTGTCGATTTCCCTCGCCGTCTGGGAGATATTCCAGTTGTTTTTCTCGAGTTTGGCCAGGATAAAATCCTTTTCCGCCAGTTCCCGGAAATCTTTCAGAGTTTTGACCTTGCCGGAGTCAGGAAGGCGAGCCTTCGCCTCTCCCCTTATCTGTTCGGGCAGGTGTTTTTTTTCGATGATTTCCGCTTCGGTCATGATGATCAACCTCTCTACTACGTTCTTGAGCTCCCGGACGTTTCCCTTCCAGGGGTATTTCATCATCGGTTCCAGGGCTTCCTCAGAAAATTTCTTCATTTTAAAGTTATTTTCCTCGGCGAAGTTGCGGCAGAAATATTCCACGAGAAGCGGAATGTCTTCTTTTTTATCCCTTAGGGGCGGGGAGAAAATCGGGACAACATTAAGCCGGAAATAAAGGTCGTCCCGGAATTTGCCCTCGCTGATCTCTTTCCGTAGATCCTTGTTTGTCGCGGCGATGACCCGGACATCGACTTTGCTGATCTTGTTCGACCCGACTCTCTGGACTTCGCCTTCCTCAAGGACACGAAGCACTTTGGACTGTGTCTTGAGGCTCATGTCGCCGATCTCGTCCAGGAAAATCGTGCCCCCGTCAGCCTGCTCGAATTTGCCGGATTTCCGCTCGGTGGCGCCGGTGAAGGCGCCTTTCTCATGGCCGAAGAGCTCGCTCTCAATTAGCTCCTCGGGAATAGCTGCGCAATTGACCTGGACAAATGTCTCCTTCGCCCTGAGGCTGTGGTTATGGATGGCCCTGGCGATGAGCTCTTTCCCTGTCCCACTCTCCCCGTAGATAAGAACAGTCGCGTTGGTGGGAGCAGTTTTGAGGATTTCTTTCCAGAGCTGCTTCATCGAGGGATTATTGCCGATGAGTTCATACTTTTTATCAGCTTTTTTGCGCAGGTCCAGGCATTCTCGCCTCAAGGTGTTCTGGTTAAGGGCATTCCGAATGCTCAGCAAGACCCTCTCCCTGTGCAGGGGTTTTTCCAGGAATTCGAAAGCGCCTAATTTTGTGGCTTCGACAGCAGTCTGGATCGTCCCCTGCCCCGAGATCATGATGACTTCAGGCGCATAGGGACGCTTCTTGACTTCGGCCAGAACTTCCAGGCCGTCTTTGCCCGGCAATTTGATGTCCAGCAGAATAAGTTCCAAGTCCATCGTCTCTTCTATGAGGGTAAAGGCCTCATCTCCGGAGGAAGCCTCAAGGAACTGATAGCCTTCGTACTCCAGGATCATTTTGAGGGATTTGCGGATATTCTCTTCGTCATCCACAACAAGAATTTTGGCTTTATGATGGGTTTTCATGGGTGCCTCTTGGCGACAATTCTATCATAGACACAGAATTCGCGCCAACTGGCATTCCTTGCAGAGGTTACTTTGATGGTATAATATGAACCTAAAATGTAAAGATATTTTGCTTTTGTAAATTTTTCTGTTTTCATGATTCTCAAGACATGGGACAAGTGACAAGCAGGGATATCAGAAAAAAGATGACCTAAACAAAGAAGACGTGATTTTATTCTTGGTAGGAAAATTGCTTAAGATAGAGCGCACGACCTTATGATGAGGCAAGCCCGGAGAAAAAAACGAAGAACAGATTTTTTTGGCTCTTTCTCTGGCGCAATTTTCTGCCTGATTTTCTTTCTTAGCCTAAACTTTGTCGGAAAAAGCGCACTTGGCTCAGAGGAGGCAGCCAAAAATTTTGAGCTCGGCAATGGACTCAAGGTCTTTCTTCTGGAGAAGCGCAACTTTCCCTTGGTTAATGCTGTGGCTGCCGTCAACCTGGGCTCAAAGGATGAAACTGCAGAAACCAGCGGCCTTGTTCATATGTTGGAGCATTATATCCTCTTCAGGGGAACAGAGCTCCGCTCAGGAAGCGAGGTCAGCCAGGATGTCAGGCGTCATGGGGGCTATTTCAACGCCCACACGGGCAAAGACCTGTCTTTTTTTGAGATTTCCGTCCCCTCTGAAAACGCCGAATTCGCCCTGCGCAACCAGAAGGAAATTCTCTTCAACCTGAAGCTTACTCAAGAAGCACTGGACAAGGAAAAAGAAGTCATCCTGGAGGAACTGAGTCAGTTGGAGGATGACCCCGAAAGATATGCCACTTCCCTCGTCTATCAGAATCTCTTTAAAGGACATCCTTACGAATACCCTCTCTATGGAAACAAGGAAATCATCCAGACCATCACAACAGAAAAGATGGAGGAATTTTACAGGAGATATTTTGTTCCTTCCAACTGTTCGCTGGCTGTTGTGGGCGATTTTGATTTGAAGAATATGGAAGAAAAGGTCAGGAGTGTTTTCGGAGATATAAAAGGCGAAGCTTTGGAAAAACCGAAATTCAGCCAAGCCCAGCCGCTCGATAAAAGCATTGAGCTCAACGTGGAGATGGACGTCAAGAAAGCTTACTTGGTTGTCGGAACCCATGCTCCCGACTATAACAATCCGGATCAATATGCCTTGGATGTTCTTACGGAGATCTTCGGCCGGAATGTCAACCCCATGCTCAATTCTGTGCTGAGAGGAAACCGGAGGCTTGCCGAGACCGTTTTTATGGCTTACCATGCCCACAAGTATGGAGGCGTGACTTTGATCTATCTTACTCTTGATCCTAAAAATCTTGAAGCCGCTAAACGCGAGACAATTAACTTCCTGAGAAAGTCGAGGGACGGAAGCTTTTCCCCTGAAGACTTTTTCGGGGACCAGCAAATCTATGCCTACGATTTCCTGGGAGGAGCCAAAAATCAGATCCGGTACAACGCCTTCAAATCCCAAGAAAAAGGCCTTTCTATGGCTGCATCCCTGGCCAGTTATATACTTTTGAAAGAAGGGCTCGAGGACAGGCCTTACCTTGAGAACATCGACAAGGTGAAATCTTCCGACCTGAGAAAGGCCGCCGCAAAATATTTCAGCAGAAGCGTGTATGTCATCATCTCGGTCATCCCAAAAAAGAATAGATAGTTGTTGGCCATGAGAAGAGTCCAGCTTTTTCAACGGATCAGCTTCATCAGTTTCTTGACCATGTTCTGGCTCTCTTCGGGCGGGGCTGCAAGTTCAAATCCAACCTGGACTTTGCCCGCCCAGAAAAAGGTTTTAGAGAACGGCCTGACCGTGATTGTGGAGAAAGATGATTCTTCAGCAACAACTTTCCTCGAAATTCTCATGAAGGGCGGAAAAAGAGCCGAACCCATGGGAAAAAGGGGCTTAGCCTATATGACAACTCGTCTGGCTGTGGAAATACCGGACACAGGCAAACTCCAGGAATTGATGAGTCTCGCCTCGCGCGTCTCCATAACCTCGAGGGGTGATTATTCGCTGATCAATATAGAATGTCTTTCCTCGAATGTCGAGCCGACGCTGAAAACCCTTTCTAAGATCATCCTCGACCCGCTTTTTTCAGGCCTGAGGATAGATGCTGTGAAGAAAACCATGCAGCATCAGAGCAAGATTGAAGGAGATGATTCGGTCATCGTCGGTCATCTCGAGAGCCTTCAAGCCTTTTTTGGAAAAAAGGGCTATGGCGGGTCTCTCTATGGCGATGATAAGAGTCTTGAAGCCATAAAAAGCAAGGATATCAAGGGCTTTTATAACACTCATTTCATAACTCCCAACATGATTTTTTCCGCGTCCTCCGACCTCCAGGAAGACCTGATTTTGCGGTTGATTGAAAAATATTTTGCTGCGATTCCTCGGGGAAAGCCTGTTGTCCTCGACCCCCTCGCCGTGCTCTTCGCGGAAGAAAAGAAAACGTTCATTGAGAGAGACACTCAGCAAACTTTAGTATCCTTGGCTTTTCCACTCTCAAAAATCACTCCCAAATCCTATGCTCTATCCTACCTTCTGGAGAATCTTTTAGGCAAGAGCCCGGGGTCTCGCCTTTGGTCTTTGCGGTCGGAAGAAAGGCTGGCTTACAATGTGAATTGCCGGGTGACGCAGATGCAGGAGGGAGGGATTATCGAAGCTTATCTTGAAACGGATAACAAAAAAAGGGATGTCGCCCTTTCAGGTTTGAAAAAAGCGCTGGCTGAGCTTTTTGAGAAAGGCCCCACCGAGGAAGAGCTCATGACTACAAAAACCATAGCCAAGGCCAATTTCTTGAGGGACAACGAACCCAAAGCGATGAGAGCAGCCACGCTGGCCTCCTTCGAGGCGCTTGGGCTTGGCTTCGGCTATTTCAGCGAGTTGATTTCTCTGCTGGATGCTTTGACTCTAAGAGAAGTCAACGCCTCAATTAAAGATATCCTCAATCCTGAAAAAGCGTTTGAAGTTGTGGTGGGCCCGAAGGGGGAGATTCAATAAACCCCTGACTACTCTTCTTCCTGGCTCCTTTTAGCTAATTCTTTCAGCTGAAGTCCAGTGTATTCAACGATAAGCGCAATCTCATCGTTATTCCCGGTCAGGCTGGCCAGGATTTCTGTCTGAGGAGTCTGCCATCGAGAGCTCAACTCCAGGTGGCCGAGACGTATGGCTTCGCCCCAGGTTGCGAAATCGTCTTTGTAGGTTGAATCTTGCCAATTCATGTTCTCCTCGAGAGGCTTGCCAAATTTTTGAATCAGGGCTTCCTTGATTTTTTGATAATCCTCGAGGTAGGCATTTTTATCTAAATAATTGTTCCTAAAAGAGAATTTTGTTTTGCTCAGCTTGTTAGCCGCGAAAATGTACTCAATGGAGCAATCCAGATTGATAACTTTCTGCTGATATTCCATGATATCCAGGCCCTTGATCTTCTCTTGGTTCGCCGGCTTTCCTTCCAATTCCAATATTTGCTTTTTGCTCGAGCCCCACTGCATCTCATCGAATTTTCGGGGGACGTAATTGACCTGAAATCGCTCAGATTCTTCGCTGATGGTGATGGTCCTGAGGACTTCGAAGAGGGGTTCGACGGCTGAATCCAGGACATAGCCCGACTTGGTCATGCCTGTTTTTTCCGATTTATAACAGACATAGTACCAGCACTTTTTCATTTTCCCGGAATAGAGAAGCGAAAGGAGAGCACCTCTTTCTATTGTGTCGATAACAGGGCTCGCATCATCCGGTTTAAGAAAGACATGGGTGTAATCCGCCACGACTTTGAGCTTCTTTTCATAAGAGGCGAGAAATGCCGGTTCGAAGAAGAGAGAAAGCAAGGAAAACAAAAAGAAAAATTTGGCCGTCCCTTTTGCTTTTTTTGCCATTTTCTTTCCTTTCCTGGCGATGATTTCGCTCTCCAGACGGATTGCGGGTCCTGAAAAGAGAACCAATTATAGATTGAGCCTGGCGAGAAAAGGAGGCAATCCTCCTTAGAGGTGAATCGAGATGGGATTTCTCTTCACCTCAAAAGAGTAATCGCCGGAAAGCCAAGAATCGTTTGATCAGCCGGATATCTCAGCCAGCTTGTTCAGCTCTTCCCAATCTTTATCGACTTCTGACTGAATTTTGTCGATCAGCCAGGAATTCTCTTCCTTGAAGAGGTGGCGAAAACGGCCTTGCGGCTTGAGCCATTCTAAAACGGGTTTTTTCTCTTTCGGCCTGTAATTGACCTTGTACTTGCCGTTTTCGACCTCATAGAGAGGCCAGACACACGTGTCCGCGGCAATCTGGGCGAGCTTGATGCCCTGCGATTCCTCGTATTTCCATTCGGTCGGGCAGAGGCAGAGGACATTCAGGAAGGCCGGCCCTTCCACGTCAAAGGCCCTTTTGGCCTTGTTGTAAAGGTCCTGCCAACGGTGAGGGCTGGCCTGGGCGACATAGGGTATTTTATGAGCGACTAGGACTTTGGTGAGGTCCTTCCTTTTTTGCATCTTGCCGGGGCTTTTCGAACCTGACGGTGCGGTTGTCGCGGACGCCCCGAGAGGTGTGGCTGAGGAACGCTGTCCTCCCGTGTTGGCGTAAACATTATTATCGTAGCAGACATAAACGATGTCATGCCCCCTTTCCATAGCGCCGGAGAGGGCCTGGATTCCGATGTCGTAGGTGCCCCCATCTCCGCCTATGCCGAGGAACTTGATTTTCTTGTCTGACGGAATTTTCCCTTTGTTTTTCAGGGCTTTGTACATCGCCTCGACGCCGGCGATGGTGGCGGCGGCGTTTTCGAAAGCGCTGTGGACCCACATGCAGTTCCAGGACGTCCGCGGAAAGATTGTGGTGCAGACCTCCAAGCAGCCTGTGGCGTTGGCGACGACGATGGGGTCTTCGGTAGCCCTGAGAATGATTTTGAAAATGAGCGGGATCCCGCAGCCGAGGCACATGCCGTGCCCGGCGACGAGTTTATCTTCCATCTGAGCCAAATCTTTGAGTTTTACTGCCATGTTCATTTCTCCTTTTCTAGAACCTTGCTCTACTCTCTCAGGTTGAGATAGCCGAGCATCTCGTCCACTTTTCCGGTTGCGGCAATTTTCTCGAGCTTCTTGGCCACATCCTTGAAGTGCTCGACCTTGATGTCCCGTCCGCCCAGTCCATAGACATAATTCACCATCTTGGGCCGCTCGTCGTAATCGTAGAGCGCTGAGCGAATCTCGCTGAACAGGGGGGCGCCGAAGGCGCCGGGGGCCGAGGACCGGTCCAGGACCGCCACAGCTTTTATCTTTTTCAGGGCGTCGGCGATTTTTTCATGGGGGAAAGGCCGGAAAACTCGCGGTTTGAGCAGACCGATCCGGAAGCCTTCGCTGCGGAGCTCGTCGATGGCATCCTTGCCGGTTCCGGCGGCTGAGCTCATGACGACGATGCAGAGTTGCGCGTCATCCAGCCTGTATTCCTCGAAAAAGCCGTAGCTGCGGCCGAATGTCTTGGCGAATTCCTTGGCGACCTCTTCGATCACGCGGGGCGAATTCTCGATCCCTTCGATCTGGCTTCTCTTGTGCTCGAAATAATAGTCCGTAAAATCGATCGACCCGACGGTCAGCTTGTGGCTCGTATCGAGGAGCGGATAGACAGGTTTATATTCACCGATGAATTTTTTGACCTCGGCATCATCTTCGACCTGGACGACCTCGGAAGAGTGGCTGATGATAAACCCATCCAGGCCGACGAACACGGGGGTGCGGACATCAAGGTGTTCGGCGATGCGGAAGGCCTGGATAAAATTGTCATAAGCTTCTTGGCAATTCTCCGAATAAATCTGAATCCAGCCCGAATCTCGGGCTCCCATGGTGTCGCTGTGGTCGCCATGGATATTGATAGGAGCGCTCAAAGCGCGGTTGGCTATCGCGGCAACGATGGGAAGCCTCAGACCGGCGGCAATGTAGAGCATCTCCCACATCAGGGCTAACCCCTGGGATGAGGTGGCTGTCATGACCCTTCCACCGGCGGCAGCCGCGCCGATGCAGACGCTCATGGCGCTGTGCTCGCTCTCGGGACAGACGAACTCGCCGCTGATCTGGCCGTCGGCCCGGAACTGGGCAATCGTCTCCACGATGGCCGTGGATGGAGTGATGGGATAGGCGGCGACGACATCGGGGTCGATCTGCCTGGCTGCCTCAGCGATGGTCTGGTTTCCGTTGAGAATTTTGAAGGTGCTCATTTTTTCCTCCCTTCGGCGAGCTTGGTCTCCTCTTTCACCATGATAATAGACTTTTCCTTGGTGGGACATTCTTCAGCGCAAAGACCGCAGCCTGTGCAATAATCATAGTTGAAGCCTGTTACTTTTCCTCCCTCGACGCCAACGGCAAAATGAGGGCAATAGAGCCAACAGAAAAAGCACTGAATGCAATTTTTTTCGATGAATTCAGGCTTCCGGCCCGAGCGCCACGTGCCGGTATGATTGGAAATTGAATTGCCCGCCTCGAGGTTAATCGTCCCTATGGTTAATTCCTTCCAGGTTTCTTTTTTCATCCTTCTTTTGCCTCCTTAAAAGCCCTGTCGATCGTCCGCAGGTTCATCTCGACGACTTCCGGCCGCAATTTTTTTGCCAGGGAAATTTTTATTTTTTTCTTGAATTTTTCGAGGTCCATCAGACTGAAGACCTTCACCAGAGCCGCGACCATTGGAACATTGGGGATCGCCCGGCCAAGTTCATCCCTCGCGATCGTGTAGGCGTCTAAGGCATAGATTTTCCTGTTTCCCAGGGATAGTCTTTCTCTGATCAGGGGGATGTCAAAAGTGGTGTTCATGAGGAAAATGGTATCGTCTTTCGCTCCCTCGCTGATGTCCACAAGCCCCAAGAGGCTCGGGTCGGTGACCACAACGATGTCGGGCTCATAAACCTGACTATGAATGCGAATAGGCTTCTGGCTGATGCGGTTAAAGGCTAAAATGGGCGCACCTCTCTTCTCGGCTCCGAACTCAGGGAAAGCTTGGACATATTTCCCTTTCTCCGAGGAGAGGACGTCTGCCAGAGTGACTGCTGCAGTGACGACACCTTGGCCGGCTCGCCCGTGCCAGCGAATCTCCATTGTTTCTTTCATTGAACCTCCTGTTTATGAATGCACGAATTATATTTCGCTTTTATATTCAATCCTTGAGCTCTGTCCGTCCTTCCAGCGCCTTCCTAATAGTGACCTGGTCGGCAAAATCAATATCTGAACCCACCGGCAATCCCATGGCCAATCGCGTCAGTTTCAAAGGAAAATTTTTCAGGATTTTTGCCACATAAAGAGCCGTCGCTTCTCCCTCTGCGGTGGGATTGGTGGCGATGATAATCTCCCTAAAATTTCCTTTCTCTACCCTTTGGATGAGCTTCTCCAGGTGCAGCTCATCAGGTCCTACGCCTTTTAGGGGCGCTAAAGTTCCCAGAAGGACATGGTACCGGCCGTGATAAATTCCTGTTTTCTCAATCGAGGAGATATTATAGGGCTCTTCCACGACGCAGAGAACCTCATTCGTCCGGTCTGAATCCGCGCACATCTGGCAAGGGTCAATGTGGGTGATGTTGTTACAAACGGAGCAGTAAAAGATTTTCTTTTTAGCTTCTCTGATGGCCTCAGCCAGCCGCTCAGCCTCCTCCTTAGGAAGGCCAAGAATGTAAAAAGCAATTCTCTGGGCTGTTTTGGCCCCGATGCCGGGTATTTTTTTCAGTTCCTCGATAAGCAGGTGAAGAGGTTGAGCGTAGTCGAACATCAGAAAAGCCCTGGAATCTTGAATCCTCCGCCCAGGCTGCCTAACTTCTGAGACAAGTGTTCATCGACTTTGGCATTGGCATCGTTAAAAGCGGCTATAACGAGGTCTTGAAGCATCTCGACATCGTCTTTGTTAACGACTTCAGGGTCGAGACGGATGGAAATCAGGTTTTTCTGCCCGTCCAGAATGATGCTGACCATGCCGCCGCCGCTCGTCCCTTCAACCCGCAATTCCGCGAGCTCTTTCTGCAGCTTCTCCTGCATTTCCTTGGCTGTCTTGAGCATTTTTTGCAGGTTCCCGATATCTTTCATCCTTATTCTCCTCCCTTTGTCCTCTTGATCGGCTCTATGGAAAGAATCTGAGCTTTGAATGTATCCATGAAGGCCTGGACAGAGGGGTCCTTCAGGGCCAATTCCATCTCTTTCTCTCTTTTATTTTCTCTCGCCATGATGGATTCTTCAATCTTGACTTTGACCTTTTGTCCGAGAATTTCGGAGGCAATTCTTTCCACCGTTTTGATATCTTTGTGCATGGCTTCTCTATAAAATTCATCGCCGACGGGGAAGGCAATCTCGAGAATGACGGGGTTCTCGATGACAAATCTCTTTTCAGGATGAAACTTTATATCCAGCGTTTCATCCCTGATCTTGAAAGAGGTTTGCTGAGCAAGAATAGCTGCCAGAGAGCTTTTTTCCTTTTGCAGCTCGTCCATGATTTTTTGGAAGACTTCTTTCTCCTCTTCCTCCTTCTTTTTGAGAGGCGGAGGGCCAGGCGCGGATTTTTGGGGAGATCCGAGCGCCCTTTCTTCTTTTTCCCGCCCTTTTGTACGAAAAAAGGGTTCATTTTCACCATCGTGAGAGGTATCCGTATCTTTCCCGATTTTTTCAACTTCTTGGATCAGCTCCTGGAGAGGAATGATCTTTTTGAAGTGGCCGAGTTTTACGAGAAACGCTTCCAAGTAGATCTGAGGATGGGAAGAAAACCGCAGTCCCTGCTCGCCCTGTTGGAGCGCCAGAAGGTAGCGAAGGATCTCTTCAACGGAGGCTTTGTTCGCTTCCTCTTTGAATTGGTCGAGCTCCTCTGGATTCAAGGGCAGCAAGTCCTGGATCTTTTGGACGGACTTAGCCAGCAGCAAGTTTCTGAAGTGCTGAATGAGCTCCTTGTAGAAGAAACGGAGGTCATAGCCCTTCTCCATGATCTTTTCAACGAGAGAAAAAGCTTTGCTCGGCTCCTGTCCCAGGATCATAGTCGAGCATTCAAACAGGATATCTTTGCTGATGGCTCCCAGGATCTCCTTGAGGTCATCATCTTGAATAACTTCACCGGAAAAGGCCACAGCTTGGTCGAGCAAGCTTTGAGCATCTCTGAGGCTTCCTTCGGCTGCCTCGGCAATGAGGTTGAGTCCATAGGCAGAAATGGCAATTTTCTCCTTCTGGGCAATATCGAGCAGATGGTTAATTATCTCTTTCTGAGAAATCTTTTTGAACTCGAAATGCTGGCAGCGGGAAATAATGGTGGCTGGCACTTTATGGAATTCGGTTGTGGCGAAGATGAAAACCGTGCCTTCAGGAGGCTCTTCGAGGGTTTTCAGGAGGGCATTGAAGGCTTCCCTGGTAAGCATATGGACTTCGTCTATGATGATAACTTTATAGCGGGTATGGATAGGCCGGTATTTGACGCCCTCTCGGAGGTTTCGTATCTCTTCTATTCCGCGGTTTGAGGCTCCATCGATCTCGAGGACATCCACCGAACGGTCCTCATTGATCGCTACACAGAATTCGCATTTATTGCAGGGAGTCGGGGTTGGCCCATGCTGACAGTTGAGAGCTTTGGCCAAGATTCGGGCAACGGTAGTCTTGCCGACGCCGCGCATCCCGGAGAAGATGTAGGCCTGTGCTACGCGGTTACTCTTGATGGCATTTTGGAGGGTCTGGACAACGGCCTTTTGTCCGACCATCTCCTCAAAATTTTTCGGCCTGTATTTGCGGGCGTAAATAAGATATGACATTGCCTTTGATTTTAATTCTCGGAAAGGAAATGCGTTTCCTTTGTTTTAAACAATATCTTAGCATATTTTCGGCCTATTTCAAATGAGTATTTTCTCTTCGATAGCATTTCTATTTCCGTGATTGTTCTTTTAGCTTGGTCAAGGGATTCGCTCC